>NZ_VIRS01000064.1 GCF_006912135.1 Cryptosporangium phraense
GCGAGGGGCCGTAGGCGCTGCGGACGCGCGGGGGCTCGCGGTGGGCGCGGATGCGCGGGGCCTCGCGGACTCGCCGGGGTTCGTGGGCGGGGCCGAGGAGGCGGGTGGCGTTGGCCGGGTGGCCGGGCTGCAAGGTGCGGCCGGGGCGCGCTCGGCGGCCGACGTGACCGGGGCGACGGAGGAGCGGGGTCGCTCGGCCGGTCGCGGGGCGGCCGGACGGGCCGGCGCGCGCGGGACCGCGAATGGCGCACCGGGCGCGGGCACCCAAGCGGCGCCCGGCACGCTCGGCGTGACCGGCGTGGGTGGTGCGCTCGGCTCGGGTGGCGCGCTCGGCGCGAGTGGCGCGCTCGGCTCGGGTGGCGCGCTCGGCGCGAGTGGCGCGCTCGGCGCGAGTGGCGCGCTCGGCGCGAGTGGCGCGCTCGGCTCGAATGGCGCGCTCGGCTCGAATGGCGCGCTCGGCGCGAGTGGCGCGGTCGGCGGGACCGGGGCGTTCGGCGCCGAGGGGGCGGCCGACTCTTATCTCGGCTCCGCGGCGGTCGGCGAGCGGTCTGGGGCCGACCACATCCACGGCTCGAACGGAGCGCCGAGGGCCGTCGACGGCCTCCGGGCGGCGGGCGACGCGGGGGCGGCCGGCTCGCGAACCGGCGGCTCGGAGGCGCTGCGCGACCCCGAGGACTCGGCGGCGGACCTACGCCGGCGCACGAGCGCACGCCCCACGAACGGCGGCCGCGCCCCCGAGGGAGCGGTCGCATCCCGCGGCACCGCGGTCGCCCGAGGCTCGATCAGCCGCGCCGCCGCCGGCTCGACCGGCGAGTCCCCCGCACCGAACAGCCAGGCGCACAACGAGTCCGCGGCGAACGGCCGAGCGCACCCGGGCGCCCACGGCACCGTCATCGACGCCCTCGTCTCGGCCACCGCACCGGACCGGCCGGACCCACGCGTCCCGTCCGACGCGCGGAACCCGTCAGGCGAACGCGGCACGACCACCGGCCACCAGGAAGCGGCCGACCCCACAGGCGCACTACCCACGCACCGCGGCGGCGCCGCCGGACTCAACGGCACCGCGCCCGGGTCCGACCAGAACGCAGCGGCCGGGATCGGTGGCGGCGCGGTGTCGGCGGCCTCGGCGGCACGGGCGGCTCGGTCGGCCGACGTCGGGCTGGCCGGCATGGCCGCCAGCCGGGCCCGGGCCGCGAGCGTCGCGGCCGCGGCCAAGCGCGTCGGCGCCCTCAAGCCGGCCTCCCCCCTACCGACCCCACCCCTACCGGCCCCACCCCCGCCGGCCACACCCACATCAGCCTCACCCACACCGCCGCCGACTCGTACCCCCGCTCCCCCGGACGACGAGAACTCCTACGAAAGCCCCGGCTACGCCGACTTCGACGAACCCGCCACCGAACTGATCGTCGTCCGCCCCGACGCCGACGACATCACGATGGCCCACGTCATCCGCACCGATCGCACCACGGCGACCGGCACCGCCCCGGTCATCCCGGCCCACTCCCCGGCGCACTCTCCCGTCCGCTCCCCGGCCCACTCCCCCGTCCGGCCCGCCACCGGCCGCGCCGCCGTCCCCCCACCGGACGCCGACGAGCCCCCGACCGCGATCCACACCCTCCGCCGACCCGACCCCCACCCCGCCACCGACCCCCGCGCGGCCCATCCACGCCCGGTCGACCCCCGCGCGGCCCAACCCCTTCCCGTCGAAACCCGACCCGACCCACGCGCGGTCCAACCCCGCTCCGTCGAAGCCCGCTACGACCACCCCGCCGTCCAGCTCGTCCGCAACGGCGTCCCGGTCCACATCGCCGCCCGCGCGGTCGGGCCCGATCCCTGGTCGGCGGTGGCCCGGGCGGTCGCCGGGCTTCCGTACCCGCCTGCACTCCCGTCCCGGGCCGGCGAGGTGCTGGTGATCGTCGGGGAGACCGAACCGGCGCTCACCATCGCCGGACAGCTCGCCGCGCAGACCACGGTCATCGACCCGTCGGCGACGCTGGTCGCCGGCTCGATCGCGGGCACCGGTCTGCGCCGCTCGCACCGCATCTCCGGCCCTGAGGAAGCGATCCGGCGCGCGGCCGAGCTGCACACCTCGGCCGGGCCCCGCGTCGTGGTCGTGGAGGCGTCGGCCGGGCCGCCGGTGGGGCGGCGGGCCGGGGCCGGCTCGCCGCGAGCGACGATCGCCGCGCTGCACCCGGCCCAGGTCTGGGCCTGCGTCGACGCGACCCGGAAGAACGCCGACACGGCCCGGTTCCTCGACTCGCTCGACCGCGTCGACGCGCTGGCCGTCTACGGTGCCGACGCCACCGTGGAGCCCGGCAGCGTGCTGCATTTCGGGCTCCCGGTCGTCATGCTCGACGGCCGCCCGGCCACCGCCCGCCGCTGGACGACGCTGCTCTGCGAGCGGCTCACCGGCGGTCCGCTGGCCGGCGAGGGCGAGGGTCCGATCGCGCCGTTGGAACTCCCGGCCGGACGCCGGGGCGCCCACGAGAGCGCCCCCGAGCCACCGCCGGACCGCCCCCGCCCGAGCACCCACCGCGCCCCGGAACCCGACTACGCCAGCCGAGCCCCCGAACCCGGCTACGCCGCCCGCGCCCCCGAACCCGACTACGTCGGCCGCGTCCCGGCCTGGGCCCCCGACGCTCCCCCGGACGCCATCGGCGCCCACGCCGCCACCCCCAACGGCCAAGCCCTCAACGGCCACGCCCCCAACGGACGGGTCTTCCGCGGCTGGTGGCCCGATGACGGAGAACCCGGGACCCGCTGATGTTCGCGCGCTACTCGGTCCTGCTGCTCGCCGCGATCCTGGCGAGCCCCGCGCTCTGGCAGGCGTTCGTCATCGGCAATTTGGACGTCGACACCGCGCTGATCCGCTACCTGATCGCCGTCCTCGTGGCCGCGCTCATGCTCGCCATCGTCCGCTCGCTGTACCACGCGTACCAGCGCATCCACGAGGAACACGAGACCGAGCGGAAGCTCGAAGAGCTCCGCGCGGCCGAAGCCGAGCGCCGGGCCGCCGCCGCCGAGCGCGCCGCCGGCGAAAACGAAACCGCCTAGAAAAGAACGAAACCGCCTAGAACAGACCCGGGGCGGGGTGCGGAAGCGAAATCGCTCCCACGCCCCGCCCCGCCGGAACCACGGCCCGAGCCGGCCGGACGATCAGCCCGCCAATGAGATCCAGAGCCTTCCCGACCCGTACCCGGCCACGGTCACGTTCAGATCCAGCCGCGCACCCAGCGCGACCATCCGGCCCTGGATGTCGGCCGGCGCCGGCTCACCGGGCAGGTAGACCGCCTCCTTCTCCAGCCGGAGATGCGGCGTACCCTCCCGGTTGAGCAGCGCGGCCATGATGTTGCAGACCTCGCGGACGTTCTCGCCGACCATCTTCGTCAGCTCGTTGTCCTCCAGGCACGCCTCGGCGCCGCCCTTGGGGATCAGACCGATCGCCGCGCCGATCCAGGCCGACAGTGGCAGGTCCATCCCGCCGACCCCGGTGACGACGTTCTTGTCGTCGATGTAGACCGCCACCGTGGCCTTCTGCAGGTCGGCCGCGGAGGCCGGGGTCCCGTCGCCGACCGTGATGTCCTTGCCGAGGAGCTCCTCGAGCATGTCCCGGACATCCTTCGGCGACGGCAGTTGCGTCGTCGCTTGCGTCATGGAAGCCCCTTCACCCCAGGATCGAGTCGAGCTGCTCTTTGAACATCTCGGCCGTGAACGGCTTGGCGATCAGGAACAGCGCGCCGCCGGCAGCAGCGGTGTCACGCATCTCCGGGGTGCCTTCCGAGGTCACGAACCCGAACGGCGTCTGGTTGCCGCCGGCTCGCAACGCCCGGAGCGCCTCGATACCGGTCATGTTCGGCATGTTCCAGTCCGACAGCACCAGATCAAACTTGTCGGAATTCGCCTTCTCGACCAGTTGAGCACCGTCCTCGGCCTCGATCAGGTCGTGGCCGTCGTACCCGGCCTGCCGCAGCGTCCGAGTGACGATCTGGCGCATCACCCGGCTGTCGTCGGCGATCAGGATCTTCATGCGGTCTCCCCCCCTTGCGGCTTTTCCAGCACGCTGACCTCCATAGGCTCACCCATCCAGGTCGCCTCAAACCGACATATTTCGTCACCCGCGAGCCACGGGTCGTTCTCGGCGTCGTTGTGCACCTCGGGCAACCCGAGCGTGCACGGCTCCGGCAGCAGGCTCTTCACGTTGCCGCCGATGACGTTGGCCAGCTCGCCGAGCGCGTCGTCGACGTCGCCCTCGGAGACTTCGTCGGCCTCCATGCCGAGCAGGGCGGCCGCCGCCTCCTTGGAGGCGGTCGCGGAGCAGGCGACGAGCACCAGTCCGTGCCAGGCCCCCCGCACGGCCACCCCGGCGACGACGTCCTTGGACAGCTTGTCCGGCGGCAGCGGGATCAGCGGCTTCTCGCCGTCGGTGTCGAGGTAGGAGGCCCACACCTGCTCGGCGATCTGCTGGAGATCGTCCCCGGTCGGGGCCATCGTCGCGCTCACGCGTGGGCTCCGTCCGGGATCAGCCCGAGCATGACGAGCTTGTCGACGATCGCATCCGGGGTGAACGGCTTGATGACGTACTCGTGAGCGCCGGCGGCGAGCGCGCGGACGATCTGCCCGTGCTCGCTCTCGGTCGTCACCATCATCAGCGTCATCCCGCGGAACTTCTTGTCGGCGCGAACGGCGGTCACGAACTCCAGACCGTTCATCTCCGGCATGTTCCAGTCGATCAGGGCCAGTTCCGGCACCGACTCGAGCTCGGTGAGGCGGTCCATCGCCTCGCGCCCGTTGCCGGCCTCCACCACGTCGAAGTTCAGACCGGTGACGATGCGTCTGAGGATCAGCCGCATAGCCCGCGAGTCGTCGATCACCATGGCGAGCACTCGCCTCACCCCTTCCCCGGTGCGCCGACCGGCGCCGGAGTACCGGTCCGCGGCCGATAGGCCGACGTCCGTCCGGTGACGACGCGCTCGAAGCCGTCGTCGATTCCCATCGTGGTTTCGGCGGCGCCCAGGAAGAGCCACCCGTCAGGCTTCAGCAGATTGCGGATCCGTTTGAGCACTCCCCGCTTCGTCTCCACGTCGAAATAGATGAGGACGTTCCGGCAGAACACGACGTCGAACTGCCCCATCGGCGGGAAGGGAGCCGCCAGGTTCATCCGCTTGAAGGTGACGGCCTTCTTGATCGGGGCCGCCACCTCCCACTCCGGACCGACCCGGGTGAAGTGCTTGACCAGCAGCGGGGCCGGCAGGCCGCGGTTGACCTCGAGTTGGCTGTAGCGGCCACGCTCGCACCGGGCGAGCATCTCGGTCGAGATGTCGGTGCCGAGAATCTCGAAATTCCAGCCCGGTGGCAGGTTCTCCTTGAGCAGGATCGCCAGCGTGTAGGGCTCCTGGCCACTGGAGGACGCCGCCGACCAGACCCGCATGGTCCGCTGCGCTCCCCGCGACTTCACGATCTGCGGGATGACCAGGTCGGTCAGCGCGGTGAACGGCTCTCGGTCGCGGAACCACGACGTCTCGTTCGTCGTCAGCGCGTCGACGATCATGTCCCGGTCGGAACGACCGGACGGGCTCTGCGCACGGAGGAGGAACTCGGTGACCGAGGCCAGGCCCGCTTTGCGGGCCAGCGGCAGCAGTCGGGCCTCGACCAGGTATTCCTTCCCCGGTTCGAGCACGATCGACGCCTCCCGGCGGACCAGACTGCTGACGAACTGGAACTCGTGCGCCGAGAGGGTCATCGGACCACCGCCAACTTGTTGGCCCGGCCGTGGCCGACGCGAGCGAGCAGAGTGTCGGAAATCATGCCGAGCGGCAGCACCGCATCGGCGAGCCCGGCCGTGGCGACAGCCCCGGGCATCCCCCAGACCACAGATGTCTCCTCGTCCTGGACGACTATTTCGCTACCGACCTTGGCGAGGACCTCGCAGCCCTTCTTGCCGTCCTGCCCCATGCCGGTCAGCACGACGGTGAGGGCGTGCGCCCCGTACACCGACGCCACCGAGCGGAAGAGCGGGTCGACCGCGGGCCGGCAGGAGTTCTCCGGCGGTCCCTCGTGGAGCTTGGTGAGCACCGCGGTCCCCTGGCGCATGACCTCCAGGTGCTTGTCACCGGGAGCGATGTAGACGGTGCCGGGGGCGAGTGGAGTGCCGGCGACGGCCTCGACGACCTTGACCTGGCTACCGCGGTCGAGCCGGTCGGCGAACATCTTGGTGAAGACCGGCGGCATGTGCTGGACGACGACCACGGGCACCGGCAGGTCCTTCGGGAAACCCTGCACGACCTTGGCCAGCGCGTCCGGCCCTCCGGTCGAGCAGCCGACCGCGATGCAGTCGATCCGGTTCCCGGTCCCGCCCTTGGCGGCCCGGATCGGCGGCCGGCCCGCGGGGCCGGGCGGCCCGCTGGGCGCCGCTCCCGGCCGGACCGGCGCACCCAGCGGCGGACGTCCGGCGAGCGCGCCGGGCCGTCCGGGTGGGGCCCCCGCGCCCGGACGCGCCGGAGGCATCCCCGGCCGAGCCGGCGCGGCCCCGGGCCGCTGACGCGGCGCCAGCGCGTAGATGCGTGGGATCAGCTGCTCCCGGACGCTCTGGATCGACTCCCGGACGCTGCCGACGTTGGCCGGCTTGCAGACGTAGTCGCTGGCCCCGGCGGCGAGCGCATCGAGCGTCGCGGTCGCGCCGTTGGCGGTGAGCGTGCTGAACATGATCACCGGCAGGCGCTTGTGCTTGGGACGCAGCTCGCGCAGCGTGCCCAGCCCGTCGAGCACCGGCATCTCGATGTCCAGCGTCATCACGTCGGGTTTGAGCTCGTCGACCTTCGCGAGCGCGAGCCGGCCGTTCGACGCCGTTCCGACGACCTCGATACCGGGGTCGTCGGTGAGCGCGTCCACGATCAACCGCCGGACGACGACTGAGTCGTCGACCACCAGGACTCTGATCACGCGCGCCGCCTTCCCGTGCCGTGGTCCGCGCGGCAACAGGACCGGACGCACCTCGGGGCCGTCACGGCGTCCCTATCGGTCGCCGGGTGGCGAGGCTGAGTGCTTTGTGTGACCCGGGACTCAGCCGCCGAGTGCGGACGGGCCGAGCGTCGCGATCACCGGGCTGAGCAGCCGGTGAGCCGTCGCCGCGTCCACCAGGTCGCGCGCGGCCAGCGCCTGCGTCGCCCCGCTGAGCAGGTTCCACACCCCGGCGGCGCGCTCGGTCACCGGGATACCGCTGGTCTCCACTGCCTGGACCAGTAAGAACTGCGCGGCCGCGGCCTCGCGGATCCGGCCGGCCAGGTGCACCGCCCAGGTCGCCGAGTGGATCGCCGGAGCCCAGCCGGCCGAGTCCCGCCGTCCGGCCTCGGCCTGCTTGTAGAGCCGGGCCCCGTCCTGCTGGCCGAGGCTGGCGACGCGGTCGAGCAGCGCCTGCACCGAGGAACCGGTCGGGCCGAGCGACACCGGCCGCTCGGGCAGCCGCCGGCTGGCCGCGAGCCAGGCCCCGGCCAGCCGTCGCCGGATCGACGCGTCGAGCTCGTTCCGCAGATAGCCGGCGACGAGCGCGTCGCAGATCACCGCGGTGGCCTCGGACGCGGCCTCGGACTGCACCTTCGCCGGCTTGGGCCGGGGTTCGCCCGCGCCCGGCGGGAACTGCGGCTCCGGGGCGTCTTCGACGCCCGCCGCCGACCACGTCCAGTCGAGGACGTCGTAGCGCAGGCACTGGATCAGGCCGTCGACCGTACCCAGCGGCGCCCGCTGGAGCAGCCCCAGTGCCGCGCTGGCCCGCTTCTCGACCGGGGTGTCGTCGCCGGCCGCCGAAGCCAGCCCGGCGACGTCACGCACCGTAGGCTGAACCGTGGTCGCGATCTCGACCGCGGCCCACAGATCGGCGCGCTGGCCGGCGTCGAGCCGGTGCTCGGCGATCAGCGCGAGGTCGTCGGTATCGAGCGACAGAGCGCGCGTCAGGACGTCCGAGACCGCGGCCCCACCCTCGATCCGGGTGAGGTCGAAGCCGAGGACCGGGGCGCTGACCAGGCTGTACACGTTCGCCAGTGTGACACCCGGCAACCGTCACGCCAAGGTCGTGTTCGGAGGACGCCGCCGGCCGCCGCCTGCGATGTGACCACGCCGACAGCCCCGGGGTGCGTTGCACCCCGGGGTTACTCAGCGTGAGATCAGGCGGCGCGGCCCCCGAGGTCGGTGACGACCTGCTCGGCGTCCTGGACGAACCGGGGCGCGACCGACGCGAACGCCCGGAGCGGGTCGGGACCCGGCACGTCGTCGCGGTCGAGCGGGCCGAGCGCGCCGATCAGGTCCACCGCGCCGGTCGGCGGCGCGTCCCCGATCGGGCCCACCGAGCCGAGCAGCAGCGCGAGCAGAGCAGCCTGCTCCCCCACCGCGGCGCACACGGCGTCGCCGACCGAGGTCGTCTGGGTTGCGTTCACCGGAGCCTCCTAGCGGGCCGCGGCCTTGGCCGCCGAGTTGGGCGCCAGGTCCACCGCGCGCCGCGCGTCGAGCGCGAGCATCAGCCGGCTGTCGAGCTTGAACGCGCCGATGATCAGCTCCCGGAGCGGTCCGGCGAGCGTGTCCGGCGGCGGCTCGAACGTGTCGGACTGCAGCTCGACCACGTCGCCGATCTTGTCGACGAGCAGGCTGATCGCCTCGCCGTCCTCCGACACGATGACGTTCATCGACGGCTTGGACATGTCCCGCGGCTCCAGCCCGAGCCGGACGCCCAGGTCGACCGCGGCCATGACCTGGCCCCGCAGGTTGATCAGGCCGCCGACCGACTTGTCGGCCAGCGGGACCCGGGTGTACTCGCTGAACCGCAGAACCTCGACGACCTTCTCCACGCCCACCCCGAACAGCTGGTCGGCCACTTCGAAGGTCGTGTATTGGCGCGATGTCATACCGCACTCATCTCCTCGAGGCCGCCGCTGTAGTTCTCCGCGTATTCGTCGATCGCGTCGAAGAAGTTGACGTCGGCGGCCAGGATCGCCTGCCGGACGTCGAGCATCTCGGTGACCCGCTGCTGGATGACCGCGGAACCGGTCAGACCGGAGTCGTCCAGGTCGCTGTGGGTCGCGGTCGAGTCCTCGACGATGTCGACGATCTTCTCGACGGCGAGCGCGACGCTACGGCCGCGCTCGCTGTAGACGACCACCGGCACCGAGTCACCGTCCTCGGCCGGGTACGCGCCGAGCAGGTGGGCCAGCCGCACCAGCGGCAGGATCTTGCCGCGGTACTGCACGACCTCGCGGCTGCCGACCCGCTCGATCTTCTCGACCGGGAACTCCTCGAGCCGGGTGACCATGTCCAGCGGCACCGCGACCCGCCGGTCGCCGACGCCGGTGATGAGCAGCCGGTTGCCGCTGCCGACCGAGCCGCTCGACTGCGAGCTGTCGCCACCGAGGCCGGCCTTCTCGACCGCCTGCGCGGCCAGCAGCGAGCGCCGGGCCAGCGACTGGACGTCGAGGATCAGCGCGACCTTGCCGTCGCCCAGGATCGTCGATCCCTGGTAGACGCCGATGTCCTTGAGCAGCGTCGCCAGCGGCTTGACGACGATCTCCTCGGTGTTCAGGACGCGGTCGACGACCAGGCCGAACCGTCGTCCCTCGGCCTGCAGTACCGCGATGTAGACGTCCTTCTCGCTGGAGCCGACCGGCAGGCCGAGGCTCTCGTCCAGCCGGACCAGCGGCAGCAGCTTGCCCCGCAGCCGGTAGACCGGCGCTCCCGAGACGTGCTCGATGTTCTTGTCCGACGAGCCGTCGACGAACACCAGCTCGTCGACCGCGATCTGCGGGATCGCGTACTGCTCGGTGCTGCACTCGACGGTCAGCGCCTGGATGATCGCCAGCGTCAGCGGGATCGTCAGCCGCCAGACCGTGCCCTTGCCGGGCGTCGAGTCGACGTCGACCGTGCCGCCGATCTTCTCGATGTTGGTCTTGACGACGTCCATGCCGACGCCGCGGCCGGAGACGTTCGTGACCTTCTTGGCCGTCGAGAAGCCGGGCTGGAACAGCAGCTGGAGGATGTCGCTGGTCTCCATCCGGGCCAGCTGGTCCCGGGTGATGACGCCCCGGTCGAGCGCGGTGGCGGCGACCCGCTCGGGGTCGATGCCGGCGCCGTCGTCCTGCACCTCGACGACGACGTGCCCGCCCTCGTGGTAGGCGCGCAGCGTCAGCGTGCCCTCGGGGTTCTTGCCGTTGGCCGTCCGGACGTCCGGCGGCTCGATGCCGTGGTCGACCGCGTTGCGGACGAGGTGGGTCAGCGGGTCCTTGACCGACTCCAGCAGGCTCCGGTCGAGTTCGGTGTCCTTGCCCTCCATCGCCAGCCGGATCTGGCGTCCGAGCTGGCTGGAGAGGTCACGGACGACCCGGGGCAGCTTCGACCAGATCTGGTCGATGGGCTGCATCCGGGTCTTCATCACGGATTCCTGCAGCTCGGACGTGATCAGGTTGAGCCGCTGGGTGGTCCGGGACAGGTTCGGGTCGGACATCTCGCTGACGCCCCGGACCAGCTGGTTACGGGTCAGCACCAGCTCGCCGACCAGGCGCATCAGCGCGTCGAGCAGATCGACGTCGACGCGGATCGAGCTCTCGGCGACGCTCCGGCGCTGCGGGGCACCGCCCTCCTCGCCCGGTTCGGGCGGCCCGGGCGGGGCGCCGCCACCGCGCGGGGCGGGCACGTCCGCGGCCTTGGCCGGCTCGGGTTCGGGCGCGGCGGCCGCCTCGGGCTCCGCCTCCGGCGTCGCTGGAGCAGCCTCGGGGGCCGCCTCGGCGACCGCCTCGGCCTCGGCCGGCGCTTCCGCGGCCGG
Source organism: Cryptosporangium phraense (assembly GCF_006912135.1). Lineage (NCBI taxonomy): Bacteria > Bacillati > Actinomycetota > Actinomycetes > Cryptosporangiales > Cryptosporangiaceae > Cryptosporangium > Cryptosporangium phraense. The sequence continues at coordinate 10,799 of NZ_VIRS01000064.1, forward strand.
CGCGGCCTTGGGCTTGCCCGACCCGTCCTCGATACAGGCGGTCACCTGCTCGATGACGCTCTGGACGTCCATCTCGCCCTCGGCGCCCTGCTCCTCGATCTGCGTGAGCAGACCGCGGACCGTGTCGACCATCCGGAGCAGCGCGTTGGCACTCTCGACGTTCATCGACTGGGCACCGTCACGCAGACGGGAGAGAAGCGACTCGCCGGCGTGGGTGACGGTCTCGAGCCGGTGGAACGCGAGGAAGCCGCTGGTGCCCTTGATCGTGTGGATCGTGCGGAAGATGCTCGACAGGAGTTCGCGGGAGTCGGGGTGCTGCTCCAGCGCCACCAGGTCCCGGTCCAGCTGATCCAGGTTTTCGTGGCTCTCGACCAGGAACTCTTGAACGATGTCGTCCAACTCGTCCACGTTCGTCTCCCTCTGCTCGTCGCGCGTTCCATCGACGCAACTGGGGTTCACCTGAGGAAAGGCGTGCCCCCGGGGCTGAAACTGCACCCGTTTGGCTATGCTTAAGGGTGTAATGCCCGTTCTGTGGGGGGCTCAATGAGTACGGTGCTGATCGCCGACGACGATCCGGACATCCTGGCGCTGGTGACGTTCAAGGTGAAGCAGGCCGGCTACCACTTGATCACCGCGACCGACGGAGCGGCGGCCCTGGCCGCGGCCCGCGAGACCACGCCCGACCTGTGCGTGCTCGACGTGTCGATGCCCCGGATGTCGGGGCTCGAGGTGTGCCGCGAGCTGCGCAAGGACGAGGCGACCGCGAAGGTGCCGGTGCTGCTGCTGACCGCTCGGGCGCAGGAGGCCGACATCGAGGCCGGCTTCGACGTCGGCGCCGACGACTACGTCGTCAAGCCGTTCAGCCCCCGCGAGCTGGTAGCCCGCATCACCGCGATCCTGGGCCCGGCGTCCTAGCTGCTGGTGCTGGTGCTGGCCCGGGCCAACGCCCGGGCCTTGGCGGCGGCGATGGCGGCGGCCCGGGGGTCGGTGGCCTCGTCGGTGGTGACCGGGGCGGTGGCGGCGGCCCGGGGCAGGCTGAGGGTCAGCGTCGTGCCCTGGTCGACGGCGGAGGCCAGCGCGACGTCACCGCCGTGGCGCTCGACGATCGAGCGCGTGATCGCCAGGCCCAGGCCGGTACCCTGGATCGCGCTGGTCACCGCGTTCGAGGCCCGCTGGAACGGCTGGAACAGCTTGTCCTGGTCGTCGGCCGGGATCCCCATCCCGGTGTCCGCGACCTCGATCACGACCCGCTCCGCGCCTGCGGCGCGCGCCGACACCCGCACCGACCCGCCGGCCGGGGTGAACTTCAGCGCGTTCCCGACGACGTTCAGCAGCGCCCGCTCCAATTGGCGGACGTCCCCCACCACCGCGAACCCGTCGGCCCGGGCGCAGTCCAGCGTGAGCCCGGCCTCGGCGGCGGCCGGGCCGAGCGTGCCCTGCACGCGGTCGATCAGCGCGGACACCTCGACCCGGGTCGCGGCCAGCTCCAGGCTGTTCGCGTCGATCCGGGACAGCGTGAGCAGGTCGCCGACCAGCTCGCGCAGCCGCTCGGCGTTACGCTCGATGATCGAGAGGCTGCGGTGCTGGGACTCCGACAGGTCGCCCTGGTCGCCCGAGAGCAGGATCTCCAGGTAGCCGAGGATGCTGGTCAGCGGGGTCCGCAGCTCGTGCGAGACCGTGGAGATGAAGTCGGTCTTCTGGCGGTCGAGGTCCTGGAAGCGTTCGGCGAGTTCGCGCTGGTGGGCGTAGATCTGGGCGACGTGGAGGCCCCGGCCGGTGTCGGCCGCGACCGCCTCGACCAGCGCCCGTTCGTCGTCGGTCCAGGCGCGGGCCGCGTCGGCCTGGATCAGGACGAGCAGGCCGGAGAGCTCTCCGTCGACCGAGAAGCCGGTGAGCAGGCACGACTGCGCGTTCGTCGTGTCGAGGACCCGTGCGGCGAGCGCCTGGGCGCCCGGCTCGGGCGGCTCGGTGGGTGGCGGGGTGGCGTTCCGCCAGGCGCAGCCCCGGGGCCACTCGGGCGCGGCCGTCGCTTCCCGGAGCGCGTCGGCGGACGGCGGCGCGAGGCCGGCCCGGGTCCAGAGCCGGTCGGCCCCGGTCGGTCCGGTCCCGTCGGCCAGCCGGACGTAGACGTGGTCGACGCCCAGCGCGACGCCGAGCCCCACCGTCACCTCGCCGAGGATCGCGTCCTCGTCCAGCGAGCCCCGGACGCTGGCGCCGAGATCGTGCGCCTGCTGCCGGATCCGCGCCCGCCCGGCCTCGTGCGAGTGCAGCCGCTCGCTCTCGTCGGCCAGCTCGTTCAGCGCCCGGACGACCTGGCGCACCTCGGGCGGCCCGGTGTCGCGTCCCCGGGCCGTGCGGTCGCCCCGGCCCAGCAGCGTCAGCGTCGTCCGGATGTTCTCCAGGGGCGTGATGAGCAACCGGCGGGTGCGCAGACCGAGGAGCAGCACCACGCCGACGGCGAGGACGGTCAGCGAGGCGGTCACCGTGTCGCTGACGGTGCTGATCAGGCGGAAGCGGTTCACCGCGTCGGCGCGCTGCGCGGTCAGCTCGACGCCGACCCGCGCGTTCGCGGCGCGCAACTGGTCGAAGAGGGCCTTGCCCTGCACCGAGACGGCCGGTTGCAGCGCGGCCGAGGCGGTCCCGTCGGACGGGGACTCCGGCAGCGCGGCCGACGGAGCGGTGAACGCGAGCCAGGCGTCGGCCCGCGCGATCTCGGCCACCACCAGCGTGCGCAGGGTGTCGGAGTCCGCGGCCTCCAGCACCGCGTCCCGCTCCTCCGGGTAGCGGGCCACCCCGAGCCGGTAGGGCTGCAGGAACGACGGCTCGCCGGTGAGCTGGTAGCCGCGCAGGCCGGTCTCGGCGTCGGTGAGGACCTGCAACAACGCCGCGTTCGCGTCGGACGCCCCGGCCGCGCGGGTGATCGTCGCGTCGACGTCGTGGGTCAGGTAGTGACCGACCGCCAAGCGGGCCGCGCCGAGGCCGAGGAGCAGCGCGACGAGAGCGCCGAAGCCCACCCGCAGGATGCTCGCCGTTGACGTCATAGGCAGGGAATACCACCCGTTTGCGGCAAAAGTAACTTTTACTGGCATTTATTATGCAGCACACTGGCCGCATGATCTGTCCGCCGTGCCGCGACGGCCGACACGCCGAATGCCGCGGCGAATCCTGGTGCGACTGCCAGCACCGAATGCCCAGCCCGCCGAAGCGTCCGGACGGGCCGTCTACCGAGTAGCGCCCTCTCGGGCCAGAGCGGTGATCCGGGAGAGGGCTCGGAGGTACTTCTTGCGGTAGCCGCCGGCGAGCATGTCGGGCGGGAAGATCTGGTCGACCGGGACGCCCGACGCCAGTACCGGCAGGCTGCGGTCGTAGAGGCGGTCGACGAACACGACGACCCTCAGCGCGGTGTTCTGGTCGGCGACCGGCGCCAACCCGGTGAGCCCCACCAGCGTCACGTCGTCCAGCAGCGCGCCGTAGCGCGAGGGATGCAGGCGGGCCAGGTGCTCGAGCAGTGCCGGCCAGTCGTCCAGCGTGGCGGCGGGGTCGGCCGCGGTCCGCTCGCGCACGGTCTCCGGCGCCAGCGGCGCGGGCGCGTCGACCGCGTCGCGGTGGCGGTAGTCCGGCCCGTCGACGCGGATCGCGTCGAACTGCGACGACAGGGCCTGGATCTCGCGCAGGAAGTCGTCGGCGGCGAACCGCCCCTCGCCGAGTTTGTCGGGCAACGTGTTCGACGTCGCGGCCAGCGCCACTCCCCGCTCGACCAGCCGGCTCAGCAGCGACGAGACGAGCACGGTGTCGCCCGGATCGTCCAGCTCGAACTCGTCCACGCACAGCAGGCGGAGCCCTCCCAGGGCGTCGACCGTGCCGGCGAAGCCGAGCGCACCCACGAGGTGGGTGAACTCGACGAACGTGCCGTAGGCGGCGGGCTTGGGGGCCGCGTGCCAGAGCGACGTGAGCAGGTGGGTCTTCCCGACGCCGAACCCGCCGTCGAGGTAGATCCCCGGCCGTCCGGCCGGAGCCGCCGCCTTTCTGAAGAAGCCTCTCCGCGGTGGTGGCGCGGCCAGCCGGTCCGCGAACGCGGTCACCGCGGCCAGGGCCGCGGCCTGCGACGGCTCGTTCGGATCCGGACGGTAGGTCGCGAACCGCGCGTCGGCGAACCGCGGCGGGGGGACCAGCTCGGCGACGAGCCGAGCCGGGGCCACCTGCGGGTTCCGGTCGGCGAGTCGCACGACCCGAGCCTACGGGTGGTGGGATGGACCCATGCGTCTGCTCCACCCCTCCCCGGTTCTTCTCGACGACGCTGCCCTGGCGCAGCTCTACGCCACCGATCGGAGCGTCCCCCGGCTACGGCTGAACTTCGTGGCCAGCGCCGACGGCGCGGTCAGCGTCGACGGGCTGTCCGGCGGCCTGCAGAGCCCGGCCGACCAGCAGGTCTTCAAGCTGCTCCGCGCCTGGTGCGACGGGCTCGTCGTGGCCGCGGGCACCGCGCTGGCCGAGGACTACGGCCCGGTGACCCTGGACGCGGCCCGCCGTTCATCGCGGGTGGCGGCGGGGCTGGCTCCGACGCCGACGCTGGTCGTCGTGTCGGGGTCGCTCTCGATCGACCCCGGGCACGCGTCGCTGGCCAAGGCCCCGGTGCGGCCGATCGTCGTCACCGCGCCGGACGCGCCCGCGGACCGGCGGGAGGCGCTGTCCGAGGTGGCCGACATCGTGGTGGCCGGCTCCGCGGGGCGCGTCGACCTCGCCGCCGCCCGGGACGCGCTGCACGAACGGGGGCTCACCCAGCTGCTCTGCGAGGGCGGCCCCACGCTGTTCGGCACGCTGATCGCCGACGATCTGGTCGACGAGCTGTGCCTGACCGTGGCTCCGCTGCTGGCCGGGGGCGGCCCGGGCCGGATCAGCGCCGGTCCGTCCGCTCCGGACCCGCGGACGCTCGCGCTGGCACACGTCGTCGAGGACGAGGGTGTGCTGTTGCTGCGCTATTGTCGCCCGTCTCTGCTTCACTGACGCCCATGAGCGAAGAAGACACCTGGTCGCTCCCGGTATCGCCGCCGGTCGAGCCGATGCTGGCCAGCCCGGTGAAGGGCATCCCGGTCGGCGAGGGCCTGCATTACGAACCGAAGTTCGACGGGTTCCGCTGCATCATCTTCCGCGAGGGCGATCGGGTGGTGCTCGGCAGCCGCGGCGGCAAGGAGCTGCAGCGGTACTTCCCCGAGGTCGTCGCCGAGATGCGCACCTCGCTGCCCGAGCGGTGCGTCGTCGACGGGGAGCTCGTCGTCATCATCGACGACAAGCTCGACTTCGACGCGCTGGCCCAGCGCATCCACCCGGCCGCCTCGCGCATCAACCTGCTGGCCGAGCAGACGCCGGCCCACTTCATCGCGTTCGACCTGCTGGCCGTGGGCGACGAGTCGCTGATGGAGGTCGGGTACGCCGAGCGGCGCGCGCGGCTCGCGTCGCTGTTCCCGGCCGACGGCAGCCCGTCCGGGCCGCGCACCCACCTGACGCCGGTGACGACCGACCCGGAGACCGCGCAGCAGTGGTTCGAGCAGTTCGAGGGGGCCGGGCTCGACGGGCTGATCGTCAAGGCGCCCGAGGATCCGTACCTGCCCAACAAGCGGACGATGAAGAAGGTGAAGCACGCCCGCACGGCCGACTGCGTGGTCGCCGGGTTCCGCTACCACAAGTCCGGGCCGATCGTCGGGTCGCTGCTGCTCGGGCTGTACGACGAGGACGGTCACCTGCACCACGTCGGGGTGTCGGCGTCGTTCACGGCCAAGCGCCGGGCCGAGCTCATCGACGAGCTGGCTCCGTACGCACTGTCCGATCTCTCCCAACACCCGTGGTCGGCGTGGGCCGAGCAGACCGTCGACGGGCCGCCGCCCGGGTCCGACCCGACCCGGATGCCCGGTGCGCCCAGCCGCTGGACCGGCAAGAAAGACCTCTCGTGGGAGCCGTTGCGCCCCGAACTCGTCGTCGAAGTGGCGTACGACCACATGGAGGGCGACAGATTCCGGCATACTGCGCGTTTCGAGCGTTGGCGGCCTGACCGGGAACCCCGTTCATGCACTTATGCTCAGCTCGACCGTCCTGTCCGGTTTGATCTGGAACGCGTATTGAAGGGCTCTCCGTGACCGTGCGCCGATCCCCCCGGCTCTCCCTCTTCGTCGTAGGCCTCGTCGCTGCTCTCGGGCTGTCGGCCTGCACGCTGTCCGGGCAGGAGGGTGAGTGGCGCTCGGTCCCCCAGGCCGAGCCGTCGGTCACGGCACAACCGCAGAGCCCGACCCCGGCGCCCACCGACAACGGCAAGGTCGCCTGGACGGACTGCAAGGCCGAGATCGAGCGGACGATCGGCACGGCGCTCTCCGGCGTCAAGGTCGACTGTGGTGCGGTCGCGGTGCCGCAGGACTGGGCCAATCCCACCGGTGAGACGTTTAGCATCGCGATGGTGCGGATCCGGCGGGAGGAGCAGCGCAACCGCATCGGCTCGCTGCTGGTGAACCCTGGCGGCCCAGGGGCGTCGGGCATCGAGCTGGCCGCGCAGACCCCGCTGTTCCTGCCCGGCGACGTGATGGAGCGCTTCGACGTCGTCGGGTTCGACCCGCGCGGGGTCGGTAAGTCGGCGCCGATCGACTGCCTGCCCGCGGCCAGCAAGGACTCGCTCACCGCGGCCAACCCCGATCCGGCGCCCCAGAAGGAGTTCGACGAGCAGGTCGACCTCTGGCGCACGGCGGCGAACGCGTGCGCGTCCCGGTACCAGGGCACGCTCGGCTACTACAGCACCGAGCAGACGGCCCGCGACATGGACGCGATCCGCGACGCGCTCGGCGACACGAAGATGACGTACCTGGGCTACTCGTACGGGACGCTGCTGGGGGCGGTGTACGCGCACCTGTACCCGAGCCGCGTGCGGGCGTTCGTACTCGACGGTGCGGTCGACCCGAACCTCGACGGCATCACCGCGTCCGAGGGGCAGGCGGCCGGGTTCGAGAAGGCGTTCAACAACTTCAGCGCCGCCTGCAAGGCCAAGGGATCCGGCTGCCCGATCGGCCCGGACGCCCGGCGGACGCTGCACAACGTGCTGATCGACGTCCAGAAGAAACCGGTGCCCGGCACCGGCGGCGAGACTCGCGCCGCGACGACCGGGCACGTCGTGTCGGCGGTCACCGCGGCGCTGTACGTCAAGGCGCAGTGGCCGACGCTGGAGCGGGCGATCGCCGACATCGCCAAGGGCGACCCGACCGGGGTGTTCTCGCTCAGCGACAACTTCACCGGCCGGATCTCCGACGGCGCCTACGACAACATGACCGACGCGTTCACCGCGATCAGCTGCACCGACGAGCGGAATCCCCCGACCGTCGCGACCGTGCGGAAGCTGCAGACCGAGTGGCGCAAGAAGTACCCGCTGTTCGGTGCGCCGCTGGCGATGACGCTGCTCTCATGCGCGGTGTGGCCGGGTACGCACGATCCGTACCCGGTGGGTACCGCGCTCGGCGCGCCGCCGATCGTCGTCGTGGGCACGAAGGGCGATCCGGCTACGCCGTACGGGAACACCGCGAAGCTCGCGAACGAGATCGGGACCGGCCGGGTGGTCACCTGGGAGGGCGAAGGCCATACCGCGTACCCGCAGACCAATTGCATCCGAGAGAACATCAGCAACTACCTGATCACAACGGCCCCGCCGCCCGACAACCTGGACTGCCCAGCCAACTAGGGCTGCGCGCCCGGCC
>NZ_VIRS01000065.1 GCF_006912135.1 Cryptosporangium phraense
CCGCCACCCGCTCCGGCGGCGATGCCGCCGCCGGCGCTGTCACCCGCTCCGGCGACGTCGTCGTCGCCCGTACCGGCGGGGACCGGTTCGCGCTCGTGGTCCCGGCCTCCGCGGCCGACACCCTCGCGCTCCTCGAACGCTTCCGGGCCGACGACCGGACGCCATTCTCGGCCGGCGTCGCCGGCTGGCGGCCCGGCGACACCCCCGCGACGCTCTGCGGACGGGCCGACGCAGCCCTCGACGAGGCCCGGCGAGCTGGCGGAAGCCGGATCTTCTGCAGCGCCGACACGGCCGCCGACGACTGGGCCGAGATGGCGGCCGCATTGAGCGCCGGCGAGTTCACGGTCGCCTACCAGCCGATCACCGACCTCAGCTCGGGCGCGGTCACCGGCGCCGAGGCCCTGATCCGCTGGACGCGGCCCGGCCGTGGCCCGGTCCCGCCGATCGACTTCATCCCGCGGGCCGAGCGCAGCGGGTTCATCGTCGAGCTCGGGCGGTTCGTGCTCGAGACGGCCTGCCGGGAGGCCGCGACCTGGACCCGGGCCGTCCCGGCCAAGGTCACGGTCAACGTCTCGGGCCGCGAGCTGCACCGGCACGACTACTACGAGCAGGTCACCGAGGTGCTGATCGCGACCGGGCTGCCGCCGGAGCGGCTGGTGCTGGAGGTGACCGAGAGCATGCTCGAGGCCGACTCCCCGGTCGCGCTGACGACCCTGCACCGGCTCCGGGCGCTCGGCATCCGGATCGCGATCGACGACTTCGGCACCGGCTGGTCGTCGCTCAGCCGGCTCGACCACCTGCCCGCCGACATCCTGAAGATCGACCGGTCGTTCGTCGCCGCGATCCCGCCCGAGGCGACCTCGGCGCCGCTGATCGCCGCGATCACCGCGCTGGCCGCCGCGCTGGGGCTGCGCACGGTCGGCGAGGGCGTCGAGGAGGTGCACCAGGCCGCACTGCTCGCGCGCCACGGGTGCGACGAGGGCCAGGGCTGGCTGCACGGACGCCCGGGCGACGGCGCGATCATCCGGCAAGCCCTGCTCGGACGCTCCACCGCCGACCCGACCCAGCGGACGGTCCCTGTCCGCCCCCGCTAGGCCACTCCCGGCGCGTATCCGAAGCCCCCGAGGGGTAAAGCAACTCTCTGTCCGTGCGTATCCACTCATCGTTGAGAGGTGCCACCATGGCAGATTTCGACCACTACCGAGCCACAGTAGACACCCAAACCGGCCCGGCCAGCGTCATAGACACCGGCGGCGACGGAACCCCGGCCCTCTTCATCCACGGCGTCGGCACGAGCAGCTACCTCTGGCGCAACGTCGTCGCCGCCCTCGACGGCGAGCACCGCTGCGTCGCACTCGACCTGCCCCTGCACGGCCGGACCCCGGCCGCACCCCGGCAGGACTTCACGCTCCCGGCCCTGGCCGATTTCGTCACCGGCTGCTGCGACGCACTGGGCCTGGACCGCGTCGACCTGGTCGCGAACGACACCGGCGGCGCGGTCGCGCAGATCTTCGCCGCCCGCAATCCCGACCGGCTCGCCTCGCTCACGCTGACGAACTGCGAGGCCCACGACAACGTGCCGCCGACCGCGTTCCTGCCCACGGTGCTGCTGGCCAGGGCCGGCATGCTCGCCCGCACCGGGCCGCGCCTGCTGCACGACGTCGACAAGGCCCGGAAGCGGGTCTACGGCATCGGGTACCAGGACGTGCAGAACCTCCCGACCGACATCGTCCGCGCGAACCTCACCCCGCTGATCGGCACCCAGGACGCGGCGCGCGAATTCCAGCGGTTCCTCACCTCGCTGCGCGCCCGCGACCTGCTCGCGGTCGAGGCCGAGCTGTCCCGACTGGAGGTGCCCACGCTGATCGTCTGGGGCACCGCCGACATCTTCTTCCGTCGCAAGTGGGCGTACTGGCTGCGGACGACGATCCCGGGCGCCACCGGGGTCGTCGAGGTCCCCGGCGGCAAGCTGTTCTTCCCCGACGAGCGGGCGAACGAGCTGGTCGAGGCGTTACGCCGCCACTGGTCCTAACGCCGCAGCACGAAGAAGGCCACCACCGCCGCGACCAGCAACACCCCGGCCAGCACAGCGAAGAAGATCTTCACCCAACTGAACGGCCGATCGCCAGCCACCTCGGCGGTGCGCCCGTTGATCAGCACCTGGTACGTCTTGCCCGCGTACAGGTACGCACAGATCCACACCGGCAGCAGCATCAGCTTGAACATCACGCGCGAGTAGCTGGTGTTCACCGAGTGGACCCGCTGCTCGTCCCCGCCGATGTCCCGGCGGCAGTCCTGCTCGATCGTCGACGCCATCCGCGCGCGGGCGACGTCCATGCCCTGCTCGGGCTCGACGTCGTACCGCAGCGTCTGGTGCCCGGCCAGGAAGTTCTGGTCGTAGGGCCTGGCGTCGGTGAGCGGCCAGGGCTCGAGCGCGTCCAGCCGCTCCGGCGGCACCTTGCCGGTACCGCGGACCAGCAGGTCGTCGAAGTCGCGCGACACGGACCCGCTGGCCGGCCACCACTGCGTCCGGCGGACCTGGCGCTCCTCGGTGCGCTCGTTCCCGTTGTCGTCCCGGACCGTGTAGTACTCGGTCTCGTAGTAGTACTCGCCGCGCTCGCCGGTGTAGCTGGAGTGCGTCGACGCGTCGTACGTCCAGTGCGGGAGGTACGTGCTGCGGACGGTCTCCGCGGTCGTGACCTTCTTCAGCTGGTTCGGCGCGAACCAGCGGCTCTTCACCCACACCTGCAGCGCGTCGCGCACGCCGGCCCGGTCGACGGTGAACGGCAGCACCGCCTCGGGCACGACCATCTGCCCGGAGTCGACGTCGGCCACGACCGGGGCGCCGCAGAACTGACACCGGTCGGAGATCGCGTCCGACTCGGTGACCGCGCCGCACCCCGGGCAGGTGAAGACGTGCGCGGCCAGCGTCGCGATCGGCTTCCGGGGCAGCCGGACGAACTCGTCCCAGGAGTGTTCCCGGACGGCCCGGTCGGCCGCGATCCGGATGTGCTGCTCGCTGCCGCAGTACGGGCACCGCAGGGCCTCGGTGCCGGGCGCGAACTCCAGGTTCGCGCCGCAGTTCGTGCAGGGGAAGACCCGCTGCGTCTGAGGTGCGCTCACTGGGGTGGCAACGGCGGAGGGACGGAGCCGAGCACGCCGGCCAGCTCGGGCACCTGCTCGGCCGGGAGCCAGGAGGCCATGCCCTGCTTCCACACCAGCGTCGAGCGGGTGAGCGCACCGGACGCGGCCTGTCCACGCAGCGCGGCCTCGTCGAACGGCCCGGCCTGCTGCCCGTTGGCGCCGAGGTACCACGCCGACGTCGGCAGCGGAGGCGGCCCGGCCGCGGCCGGGGGAGCCTGCTGGTTCAACGACTGCGCCATCCGCTGACCCGCGGCCATCCCCAGCCCCAGCCCGAAGCCCTCGCCGGCCCCGCCACCGGGGTTGTTGGCGGCGTCCTCGATCGCGTTCGCGGTCTGGAACTTCGTGTACTGGTCGAGGTTGCCGAGCACGCCCATCTGGGTGCGCTTGTCGAGCGCCTGCTCGACCTCCGGCGGCACCGAGATGTTCTCGATGATGAACCGGGGGATCACGATGCCGATCGGCGCGAGCTCCTCGCTCAGCACGCCGGCCAGCCGCTGGCCGATCTCCTGCTGGTGCGCGGCCAGGTCGATCATCGGGACCTGCGCCGTCGCCAGCGCGCTGCCCAGGTGGCTGACCGTCAGCTGCCGGAGGTACTCGGCCACCTCTTCGGTGCGGAACTGCGGGTCGGTGCCGACCAGCTCGGTCAGCAGCTTCTTGGGGTCGGCCACCCGCACCGCGTACGCCCCGAACGCCCGCAGGCGCACCACGCCGAACTCGGGGTCGCGCACCGTCACGGGGTTCTGCGTGCCCCACTTCATGTCGGTGAAGACCCGGGTGTTGACGAAGTACACCTCGGCCTTCCACGGCGAGTTGAACCCGTACTTCCAGCCCTTGAGCGTCGACAGGATCGGCAGGTTCTGGGTCTCGAGCGTGTAGGTGCCCGGCCCGAACGCGTCGGCGATCTGGCCCTCGTTCACGAACACCGCGACCTGCGACTCCCGCACGATGAGCTTGGCGCCCATCTTGATCTCGTTCTGGTAGCGCGGGAACCGCCAGACGATCGTGTCGCGGCTGTCGTCCAGCCACTCGATGATGTCGATGAACTCGCCGCGGATCTTGTCCATCAGGCCCATCGGATCTTCTCCCCACTCGGATTCGCCACACCTGTGTAGCAGGCGACTCCGATAGTTCCCCATGCGGTCGGGCGGTTGCGCCCGGTTTGGGGCCCGCGAGAGTCAGCTATCCATCAGGTCCGCGGTGGTTGCTCTTGCTTTTCTTTACGCCTGCCTGGCTGGCCTTCTGCCTCCCGCTCCCGTAGCGCGCGGCCCGATCGCCGGCCGGCCCGCCCACCCGTGCCCGGTTGCTCACCCACCCTCAGATTGCTGGGGGTATGCATGGCCCGGTACCCGCCTCCGCGCCACGGCGCCGGCCGGTTACGCCCGGTACGGCCACTGCGCCCCGAAGCCCTCGCGCTGGTCCCGAGGCACACGCCTGCCCCTGATCCGCCCGTCATCTTTTTCGCGGTTCCGGTTGGGGACTTTGTGGTCGCCCGGTCTGGCATGACTGACTGTCCTTGTCGTTGGGATGATCGGGGGGGTGTTGTCACCAGGCCGGGTGGCGTCGACGGACCGCTGATAGGGACACGGCCGACCGCTGTCTTGGTAGGTCTCTTCGTCACGTGGCTGCCGGCGGGGCCGCAGAAGAGAGCGAGGCGTGCACGCGCACCGGCCGGACTGTTAGGTGTTTCTCGGACTGGACGTCGGAAAGGACGGGCATCACGCGACCGCGCTGAGCCCGAGCGGGAAGCGGCTGCCCGAGGCGCCGCTGCCCAACGATCAGGCCCGGCTGGTCGAGCTGTTCGAGCGCCTGGGCCGCCACGGACGCGTGCTGGTGGTCGTCGATCAACCGGCGTCGATCGGTGCCCTGTCGGTCGCGGTCGCCCGCGCCCAAGGCCACGACGTGGCCTATCTGCCCGGTCTAGCGATGCGCCGGCATCGCCGATCTGCATCCCGGGCAGGCCAAGACCGATGCCCGCGACGCGCACGTCATCGCCGACGCGGCCCGCACCATGCCCCACACCCTCCGGCGCGTCGACGTCGGCGACGAAGCCCTCGCCGAACTCGAAGTGCTGGTCGGGTTCGACGACGACCCGGCCGGCGAGGCGACCCGGATCAGCGACCGCATCCGCGGGCTCACCCAGATCCACTCCGCCGCCGAACGAGTGCTGGGCCCTCGCGTCGCGCATCCGGCCGTCCTCGAGCTGCTGTCCCGCTTCGGCGGACCCACCGGACTGCGCAACGCCGGCCGCCGACGTCTGATCAGCATCACGATCCAACCCGGCCCACGCATCGGCGCGAAACTCGGAACCGATCTGCTCACGGCTCTCGACCAGCAGACCGTCACCGTTCCAGGCGCCGCCGCGGCCGAAACAGTGCTGCCCGAGCTGGCCGACTCGCTACGCACCGTCCTGCACCAGCGCGCCGAGCCCGCGATCCAGGTCGAGGAACGGCTCGATGCCCACCCTCTCGCCGCGGTCCTGACCTTGATGCCCGGCATCGACGTCAGGACCGCCGCCCGCATCCTGCTCGAAGTCGGCGACGCCAGCTCCTTCCCCACCTCCGGGCACCTCGCCGCCCACGCCGCCCTCGCCCCGGTCACCCGCCGATCCCGGGTCCAGCATCCGCGGAGAACACCCAGAGGCGGCAACAAAAACCTCAAACGCGTGTTCTTCCTCGCCGCGTTCGCCAGCCTCGCCGACCCCGCCTCCCGGGCCTACTACGGCCGTAAACGCGCCGAAGGCAAACGCCACAACGCCGCCCTCATCTGCCTCGCCCGACGCCGCTGCGACGTCCTCCACGCCAGCTCCGCAACCGGACCACCTACCAACCGCGCCCAGCGACAGCCGCTTGACGAAATACATAGGGACCCCCGGCGGGTCACCCGATCGACCGCGCACCGGCCGGCGCCCCGAATTCGATCCCCAGCTCACCCGCTGCGGCGTCTTGCTGCTCATCGGGCCTTCCGGCCGGCCATCGAATCGGTCGACCAGATCCGGAAAGCCAATTCGCGCTCGAAGACCACGGCGCGCACCGTGGATCGCGGTCGGCGCCCGCGCCACCCGATGCCCCCCAGCGCTGACCGCCACGACCCGGCACCACAACCGCGCCGATCGACCAGTCACCGGCCCCGTGCGGCGAGTAGGAGCGCGCGTTCGAGGTCGACCATCTCGAGCAGGATCCAGGCGGCGGCTCCGAGGCCCGGCATCGAGGCCAGGCGCAGGCGAGGCGGTGGGATCGAACCGTTCTCCGACCCGATCCGCCAACTCGGCGCGCTGAGGAGGCCCGTGTTCGACAGCGGTGCCGGGCGAGCGCCGGCGGTCGGGCTCGCGCCGACGCGCCTTGACCTCCTCGGGGAGCGGCGGGAGCTGCGGCCCGGAAGTCAGCCGGACGGCTACCGGTCGTCCCCGCTCATCAACGGCGAGGTGGGTCTTGCTGCTCAGGGGGCGCCCGACCGCCTCACCTCGACCACCGAGACCGGGACGCCACGACGCGCCGCGCCCCTTCTCGCCGTTCCGGGCTTGCGGGCCCCGGCGGCGTGCCGACGCGGACGGCATCGCCGGCCAGGCGTCGAACCCGCACGGGTCGGTCGGGGTCGTCGACGGGGCGGGCCATGCATACCCCCAGCAATCTGAGGGTGGGGGAGCAACCGGGCACGGGTGGGCGGACGTCGCGCGGCGCGCCGGTGAGCGTCGGGTGCGGGAGAGCGGGGGCCCGCCGGGCAGGCGTAAAAAGAAGCGCACCCACGGACCCCCGCGATCACCGGAGGGTCAGAGCTGGCCGCCGGCGTCGACGACGTGGGTGGTGCCGGTGACGTACCGGCCGGCGTCGCTGACCAGGTAGAGGATCGCGTTGCTGATGTCGGCCGGCTCGATCGCGGCGATCGGCAGCTTGTTCAGCTGGAGCGCGGCCTCTTCGAAGTCGGCCCGGGTCGGGTGCTCCAGGTCGGGGCGGAACAGCTTGTAGGTCGGCTCGTTGAGGATCATGCCGGTCGCGACCGTCGTCGGGTGGATCGTGTTGACCCGGATGCTCTCCGGCGCGAGCTCCTTGGCCAGCACCTTCGCGAACATGACCAGACCGGCCTTGGCCGCCGAGTAGTGCGCGGTGTTGTTGTTCGCGTAGATCGCGGCGAGCGAGCTGGTGATGACCACCGAACCACCCCGGCCACCGGCCCGGACGTGCGGCACCGCGGCCTTGATCGTCTTCCACTGGCCGGTCAGGTTGATCTCGATCATCTCGTCCCAGACCTCCTCGTCCATCTCGAGGGTCGAGGCCGGGGTGGAGATGCCGGCGTTGGCCAGCACGATGTCGAGGCGGCCGAGCTCGGCGACGCCCTGATCGGCCGCGGCCTTCAGCGCGGCGAAGTCGCGGATGTCCACCTCGGACGCGATGATCCGCCGGTCGAGGGCCTCGACCTGCTTGACGGTCTCGGCGAGGTCCTCGGGGGTGGCCATCGGGTAGGGGACGGTGTCGGCCTGCTTGCAGACGTCGACCGCGATGATGTCGGCACCCTCGCGGGCCAGGGTCAACGCGTGGCTGCGGCCCTGGCCGCGGGCGGCGCCGGTGATGAAGGCGACTTTGCCCTCGAGCTGTCCCATGTGTTGCTCCTTCAGCGGTTGATCCAGGCCGGCAGGCACTGCACGAGTGCGTCGACCAGGTCGTCCAGCGAGTGCTGGGGGTCTGGGGTGGCCAGCCAGGTGCCGAGCACGCCGAGGACACCGCCGGCCAGGAAGTGGGCGGTCAGGAGCGGGTCGGCGTGCGGCGGGCGGTTCGGGTGGCGGGAGAGGGCCTCGACCGCTCGCTCCACGTAGGCGGCGGTGATCGCCTGCTTGACCGCCGGGGCCGCTCCCGGGCCGAGGAGGTTCGCGTACGACGTCCGGCGTTCGTCGACGAACCGGACGATGTCGACGAGGGCCCGGCGGCTGGCGTCGGCCGGCGTGACCGCGTGTTCCGACCGCAGCACGATGTCGGCGTTCGCGACGACGTCGAAGAGCTCGCCGAGCGCGTGGACGGCCAGGTCTTCGGGGGACTCGAAGTGGGTGTAGAAGCTCGTCCGGTTGACGCCGGCCGCGCGGGTGAGCGCCGCGACGGTCATCGTCGCCGGGTCCTGCGTCCGGACCGCGTCGTGGAACGCGGCCACGAGCTTCTCCCGGGTCCGGACCGCGCGTGGATCGGTGTTGCCGACCATCGGTCGCGTCATGAAGCCGACGCTAGCCCTAACGGACAGGTGTCGTCCAGTGGACTCTGACGTGCTGTTTCGGTTTATGGCACTGGGTGGCTAAATGTGCCGCGCAGTTCGTCTGTGTGGCAACTCTTCTGTCTGGCATACTATCTAGCCATGACCGACTACGGGCACGAGTTGCTGTTCGGGACGTTCCTCACGCCGACCGCGGAGGCGCCCGAGCGGGTCGTCGCGCTGGCGCAGCTCACCGAGCAGGCCGGGCTCGACCTGGCGTCGTTCCAGGACCACCCGTACCAGTCGCGGTTCCTCGACACCTGGACGCTGCTGTCGGTGGTCGCGGCCCGGACGTCGACGCTGCGGGTCGTGCCCAACGTGCTGAACCTGCCGCTGCGGCCGCCGGCCGTGCTGGCCAAGAGCGTGGCGTCGCTGGACCTGCTCACCGGCGGGCGGATCGAGCTCGGCCTCGGGTCGGGCGCGTTCTGGGAGGGGATCGCGGCGCTCGGCGGGCGCAAGCTGACGCCCGGCCAGGCCGTGGACGCGCTCGAGGAGGGCATCGAGGTGCTGCGGGCGTTCTGGGCGCCGGGCGGGTCGGTGCGCCTGCCCGGCGACTACTACCCGGTCAACGGTGCGCACGCCGGGCCGGCGCCGGTCCACGACGTCGGGATCTGGCTCGGGGCGTACAAGAAGCGGATGCTCGCGCTGACCGGGCGGGTGGCCGACGGGTGGCTGCCCAGTGCTCCGTACGCGGCTCCGGACGCGCTGCCGGCGATGAACGCGATCATCGACGCGGCGGCGCAGGAGGCCGGGCGCTCTCCGGGGGCGATCCGGCGGCTCTACAACATCGGCCCCGACTTCGGGGCCGAGCAGCTGGCCGAGCTCGCGCTCGAGCAGGGGATCAGCGGGTTCATCACGATGGGGGACGACCCGGACGTGGTCCGGCGATTCGCCGCCGAGATCGTGCCGGCCGTCCGCGACCTGGTCGACACCGAACGAGCCCGCCGCGCAGCCACCCCACCCGCCGACCGCGCCGCGCCCGCCGCGACCAGCTCCGCGACCGGCTCCGCCGCCGCGCCCGCCGCGGCGGCCGTCGGGCCGGGCCCCCGCGGCGCCGCCGGGGCCAGTGCCGCGACCTCGGCCCGGCCGGTCGGTGGGCCGCCTCCGGGTCTCGGGGTGACGCCCACCGTCGACGACGGCGTGCGGCTCTCGAGCGTCCGACTGTGGGACGAAGGGGAACGGCCCACCGGGCCGGTGCCCGACCCGGGCCTCACCTACACCGCGGCCCAGCGGGCCGCCGGCCAGCACCTGATCGACGTGCACGACCACCTGCGCCAGGAGCTCGCGACCGTCCGCGACCTGGTCGAGCAGGTCGCCGACGGCCTCACCGACGCCGGAGCCGCGCGCTCGGCGATCAACGCGATGACGATGCGCCAGAACAACTGGACGCTCGGCACCTACTGCGAGTCGTACTGCCGGGTCGTGACCACCCACCACACGCTCGAGGACATGGCGCTGTTCCCGCGCCTCACCCGGGCCGACGTCGCCCTCACCCCGGTCGTCGACCGGCTGGCCGCCGAGCACGTCGTGATCCACGAGGTGCTCGAACGCGTCGACCGCGCGCTGGTCGGCCTGGTCACCGACGAGAAGTCGATCGCCGACGTCCGGGACGCGGTCGACCTCCTCACCGACACGCTGCTCTCGCACCTCTCCTACGAAGAGCGCGAACTGGTCGAGCCGCTGGCCCGCCACGGCGTGATGTGACGCTCACTCGTCCGCGACGAGGTGGGCCAACCCGGTGATCTGCAGGACCCGGCGGACGAACTGCGACGGGCGGGTCAGGACGAGCTCGGCCCCGTGACGCCCGGCCGCGCGATGAGCCGCGTCCAGGCAGTTCGCGCCGGACGCCCCGCAGAAGTCGACCCGGATCAGGTCGACGATCACCAGGTCGATCTCCGGGAGCCGGGCCGCGGTCACCAGCTGCTCGAGCAGCCGCGGCGCGACGATCTCGTCGATGTCCCCGGTCAGCAGGAACAGCGCGTAGCACTGGTCCTCCTCGACGACACGGGCAACATCCAGTACGCCAGGGCCGTAGAGAGTGTCAACCACGCGCTCTCCCCCAGATCGTGCCGAAACGGTCTAAAGGCTAGCACCGTGTGCCGTGCGCGCGGCAGCCCGGACCGCATCGTGAGGTAGCGCGGGGACGCGGTAGCCACCGCGGCCAACCATGTCTTCGTTCGCGACCAGGACGTTCAGCACCGCCTCCTCGACCGCCTGCACGGCCGCCTCGAAGAAGCGGTCGATCCGCCCCCAGGGCACGAAGCGGAGCTGCTCGTACTCGTCCGGGCCGTCGAACGTGCTGGTCAGGGCACCGGCGTTGGACGTCGAGAACGCAAGGAACAGGTCGCCGGAGAAGTGGCTGCCGCTGGTGCCCGAGCGGCCGACGCCGAGCGTGGCCCGGCGGGCCAGCGCGCCGCACTGCTGTGGGAGCAGCGGGGCGTCGGTCGCGAGCACGACGATGATCGACCCGGCACCGGGTGGCGCCGGCCGGGGCCCGGCCACGAGGTCGGGCCGCGCTGCGGCCAGCTGCTCGCCGATCCGGACGCCGGCCACGGTCAGCTCCCGCCGGGCGCCGTAGTTGGCCTGGACGAACGCGGCGACGGTGTAGCGGTCGTCGCCGTAGCCGACCAGCCGCGACGCGGTGCCCGAGCCGCCCTTGAAGCCGTGGCAGATCATGCCGGTGCCGCCGCCGACGCTGCCCTCGTCGACCGGGCCGATCCGGGCGCCGTCGAGGGCGGCGATCGCGTGTTCGGGGCGGACATGGCCGCCGTTGATGTCGTTCAGGTCGCCGTCGTAGGTCTCGGCCACGACCGGCAGGACCCACTGCTCGGTGATCGACGGGTGGGTCGCGGTGATCCACTCCAGGACGCCCTGGTGCACCGGGCCGACCGCGTGCGTGTTCGTGATCGCGATCGGGCCGGTCAGCGCGCCGCTCTCGCTGATCCAGGCGGTGCCGGTCATCTCGCCGTTGCCGTTGAACGAGTGCCGGCCGGCCGCGCAGGGGACCCCGGTGCCGTCGCGGCCGCGCGGGTGGATCGCGGTGACGCCGGTGCGGACGTCGTCGCCCTCGATCAGCGTCGTGTAGCCGACCTCGAGCCCGGCGACGTCGGTCAGCGCGTTCCAGCGGCCCGGCGTCCCGGGCAGCGGTACGCCGAGCGCCCGGGCGCGGGGCCGGCCGGACGGGGTCCGCAACAAAGGGTCCATGCGCGCATCATCGCGCGAGCTGGTTCACCACGGCGGCGAAGACCCGGGGGAGACGGGCGGCGGCGGGGACGATCGCCCGGGCGACCAGGGGCTGGTTGCGGGCGGCCAGGAGCCCGCCGGTCAGGACCCGGTAGCGGCGCGACGCCCGGCGCCAGCGTCGTTCGTACTCGGCCGGAGCGTTCCGGGCGACGCAGTCGACCAGCTCGGCCGCGCTGGCCCAGGCCACGGCCAGCCCCTCGCCGGTGAGCGCGTCGATGTACCCGGCCGCGTCGCCGACCAGCAGGACCCGCCCGGCGACCCGCGCCGACACCCGCTGATGCAACGGCCCGGCCCCCCGCACCGCGCCCCTTCCGCCGCCCACTCCCGCCCCCGCGCCGCCCACTCCCGCCCCCGCGCCGCCCGCGTCCGCCCCCGCGGGCCCCGCGGCCCGCGCGCCCGCCCTCAGACGCTCGGCCAACGCCGGGAACCGGGCCAGCTGGCCCTCGAACGGCCCCCGGTCCGCGGTCAGGATCGCCACCCCGACGAGATCCGGAGCCACCGGCGTCACGTACGCCTCCGCGCCCCGGGCCCAGTGCACCTCGACCAGGTCACTCCAGGGCGCGGTCGCGTAGTGCCGCCGCAACCCGTGCCGCGCCGGTCCCCGCGACGGCCGCTGCAACCCGAGCCTCCGCCGGATCGGCGAGTGCAGCCCGTCGGCCGCGGCCAGGTACCGGGCCCGCACCCCGCCGGCGCTCACCGAGTCGGCATCCTGGGTCACCTCCCCGGCGGCGACCGGCACGACCTCGATTCCGGCCCGCGCCACCGCGTCCGACAACGCCGTGTGCAGTGCGGTCCGGCGGACGCCCCGTCCCGGGCCGGTCCGGAACAGCGCGTCGACGCTGCGCGTCGCGTCCGCGTAGTGGATGCCGCGGAAAGGCAGGCCGGGAACCTCGACGCCGAGCTCGGCCAGCAACGCGGCCGCACCCGGCATCAGACCCTCGCCACAGGCCTTGTCGATCGGACCACGGCGGGGCTCCAGGACGACGGCGGACAACCCGCGCCGCGCCGCGAGCAACGCGGTGACCAGGCCCGCCGGGCCGCCGCCGACGACGAGCAGGTCTCTCATGCCGACTGGAGAGCCGCGTCCTCGGCCCGGATCCGCACCGTGAGCAGGGCCGCGTTCAACACGGTGAACACCAGCGCGGTGAGCCAGGCGGTGTGGATCAGCGGCAGCGCGAACCCCTCGACGACGACCGCCACGTAGTTCGGGTGCCGGAACCAGCGGTACGGACCGCCGGTGACCAGCGGCATCCCCGGCGCCACGATGATCTTGGTGTTCCACTGCGGACCCAGGGTCCGGATGCACCACCAGCGCAGCCCCTGGGCCGCCACCGCGAGCACCAGCATCGGCCAGCCCAGCCAGGGCAGGAACGGCCGGTGGAAGGCCTCGACGATGCACGCGGCCAGGAACCCGGTGTGCAGCACGACCATGAACGGGTAGTGGCCCTGGCCGTACTCGCGCCCGCCGCGCTCGAACATCCAGCGCTTGTTGCGCACGGCGACGACCAGCTCGGCGACCCGCTCGAGGCCGACCACCAGGACGAGGAGCGTGTAGGTCACCACTGGAGCAGTACCAGTTCGGCGGAGAATCCGGGGCCCATCGCCAACAACAGTCCGGGGGTGCCGCGCTCCGGGGTCCGGTCGCGCAGGGTGTCTTCCAGAATGTGCAGCACGGACGCCGACGAGATGTTGCCGACCCGGCGCAGCGAGCTCCAGCTGGCGCCGAGCGCGCCCTCCGGGAGCTCCAACCCGGACTCGATCGCTTCGAGCACCTTCGGGCCGCCCGGGTGCGAGACCCAGGTCGTGATGTCCCGGCGGGTGAGCCCGTGGTCGCCGAGGAACTGGTCGACGTTGCGTCTCAGGTGCTGTTCGGCCAGCGACGGCACCTCGGTGCCGAGGACGACCTTGAGCCCGCTGGCGCCGACGTCGAACCCCATCGTGCGCAGCGTGCCGGCGTAGAGCGCGCTGCGGGTGGCGGTCACCTCCGGACCGGGGCCGGAACCACCGACCGCCACCACGGCCGCGGCGCCGTCGCCGAACAGGCCACTCGCGACCAGGTTGGTGGCCGACCGGTCGTCGTACTGGACGGTCAGCGAGCAGAGCTCGATCACGACCAGCACCGCGACCTGGTCGGGCCAGGCCCGGACGTAGTCGTGCAGCCGGGACAGGCCGACCGCCCCGGCGGCGCAGCCCAGGCCGACCACCGGGGTCCGCTTGACGTCCTCGCGCAGGCCGAGCCGGCCCGCGATGTGAGCGTCCAGCGAGGGAATGGCCAGGCCGGTGGAGGTGACCGCGATGATCGCGTCGACGTCACCGGGCTCCAGCCCGGCGTCGGCCAGCGCCCCGGTGATCGCCCGGCAGCCCAGGTCGACCGCGCCGGTCAGGAACGCGTCGTTGGCCGCGTCGAACGTCTTCAGCGTGCGGTACTCGTCGATCGGGAGCACCAGGTGTCGAGTCTGGACGCCGGCGGCGCCGTGCACGCGTTCCAGGAACCGCCGTTGGGTGTCGTCCAGCCGGCCGACTTCGGCGAAGAGGTCGGTGAGCTCGGCTTGCGGGTATCGGTGGTCGGGCAGGACGCCGTGAACCGCGGCCAGCTGCGTCATTCTTCGACGGTAGGCGGTGTTTCGCCCCCGCGCTTGCCGAGACGCGGGGGCTTTAGGTCACTCGACGACGAGGTTTACGTCGATGTTGCCGCGGGTGGCGTTCGAGTACGGGCACACCTGGTGAGCGGCCTCGACGAGTTCGCGGCCGGCGTCGCCCTGGAGGGCCTCGGGGAGCTCGACGCGGAGCGTCACCGAGAGTGCGAAGCCACCGGCGTCGGTCGGGTTGAGGCCGACCTCGGCCGTGACCGAGTGGTCGGTGACGTCGAGCTTCTTCTGGCCGGCGATCAGGCCGAGCGCGCTGGAGAAGCAGGCGGCGTAGCCGGCCGCGAACAGCTGCTCGGGGTTCGAGCCGGCGCCGCTGCCGCCCAGCTCCTTCGGGAACGCGAGCTGGACGTCGAGCTGCCCGTCATTGGTGCGCGTCCGACCGTTTCGCCCGTTGCCGTCGGCGGTGGCGATTGCGGTGTAGAGGGCTGACATCAGCGTGGTCCCTTCGGGTAGACAGAACTGTCTGTACGGCACCGAGACTAGACAGGTCTGTCTGGTAATTTCAAGGCATGCCGACCCTCGTCACACGCACTTCCGCTCGGGACCGGATCCTGGACACCGCGACGGCGCTGTTCTACGCGGACGGCATCCGTGGCGTCGGCATCGACCGGATCATCGCCGAGGCCGGCGTGGCGAAGGCGACGTTCTACCACCACTTCCCGACCAAGGACGCGCTGGTCTGCGCCTACCTCACCGGGATGCACGACCGCGAGGTGGCGGCGCTGGCGTCGGTGCCCGCGGGCACCGACCCGGGCGAGCTCGTGCTGTTCATCTTCGACGCGCTCGGCGAGCTGGCCTGCGGCCCGGGCTTCCGGGGGTGCGCGTTCGTGAACGCGGCGGTGGAGTATCCCGACCCGGCCAGTGCGGTGCGCGCGGTCGTCGCCGACCATCGGCGGTGGTTCGCACGGGTGCTGCGCGACCAGCTGGCCGCGGCCGGGCACCCGGCCCCGGAGACCACGGCGCGGATGCTGGTCACGCTGCGGGACGGGGTCGTGGTCGGAGCTCAGCTCGACGACCCGGCGCTCGTCCGCGCCACCCTGCGGGAGTCGGTGACCGCGCTGATCGGCCCCCGGTAACGATGGCGACCCACCCCTGGGTGGGGCGGGCCGCCGGGATCGTCAGCTGGTGGTCGTGGTCGTCGTGGTGGTGGTGGTCGTCGTCGACTCGGTGACGACCGGGTCCGGGGTGTCGGTGACCGACGCGGTCGTGTCGACCGTGCCGTCGCCGTCGGTGTCCGAGTACACCGTGTCGAACTCGCCGTCGTCGTTCGTGTCGACGACCACCGCGTCCACGTCGCCGTCGTAGTCGGTGTCGACCTCGACCGCGTCGAAGTCCCCGTCGTTGTCGGTGTCGGCCACCGTCGCGTCGATCACGCCGTCGCCGTTGGTGTCGACCGCGGCATAGTCGAAGTCGCCGTCGCCGTCCCGGTCGTAGAGCGCGGTGTCGGCGACGTGGTCGCCGTCGGTGTCGACGACCGCGTAGTCCACCTGGCCGTCGCCGTCGGTGTCGGTCACGACGACGTCGACGTACCCGTCGCCGTCGGTGTCGGCGGCCACCGTGTCCGAGACGCCGTCGTGGTCGGTGTCGAGGATCGCGTAGGCGGTGCCGTCGGCGTCCTGGTGCAGGTAGCCGTCGACGGTGCCGTCGTTGTCGTAGTCCAGCGGTACGTCGTTGTCGGCGATCGTGCTGGTGGGGGCGTCTGCGCCGGAGTCGATCGTGTCGCCGGAGTCGCTCATGTCAATTCCTGTTCTCGGTGAGGGGGCTTGCTTGCCGAGGACACTACGTAGCGGAAACGGCCTCGGGATCCCTGTTTCGTGCCACCCGACCCCGAACAGACGGCCACCCGACAGATTTATCCGGTGCAAGGCCCGGCCGGCTCCCGGACTAGCATCTGGGACACATCCGTTTGACACCCGAGGAGAGAACCGTGTCCGCAGCACAAGCCGTCCACGCGCCCGCCCCCGTCGTGGTGCCGGCCGGGACGACGGCCGCGGACGCGCTGGTCGAAGCCGGGATCCCGATCGAGGGCAGTGCCGCCGCCGTCGTCGTCCGCGACGCGGACGGGCAGCTGCGCGACCTCGACTGGACCCCCGACGCCGACGCCCGGGTCGAGCCGGTGCTGATCGATTCGCCGGACGGGCTCAACGTGCTCCGGCACTCCACCGCGCACGTCCTCGCCCAGGCCGTCCAGGACGTCTTCCCCGGCACCCTGCTGGGCATCGGCCCGCCGATCGAGAACGGCTTCTACTACGACTTCCTCCCGGAGAAGCCGTTCACCCCCGACGACCTGAAGCGCCTCGAGAAGCGCATGCAGGAGATCGTCAAGGCGAACCAGCGCTTCTCCCGTCGCCCGATCACCGACGACGAGGCCCGTCACGAGCTGGCCCACGAGCGCTTCAAGCTCGAGCTCATCTCGCTGAAGGGCTCGGCCGACGCCGCCGAGGGCGCCGACGTCGAGGTGGGCGAGGGCGCGCTCACCATGTACGACAACCTCGACCGCAAGACCGGCGACCGCGTCTGGACCGACCTGTGCCGCGGCCCGCACCTGCCCACCACCCGCAACATCCCGGCGTTCGCCCTGCAGCGCAGCGCCGCCGCCTACTGGCGCGGCTCGGAGAAGAACCCGCAGCTCCAGCGCATCTACGGCACCGCCTGGCCGTCCCGCGAGGCGCTCAAGGAGTACCAGCACCGCCTCGAAGAGGCGGCCAAGCGAGACCACCGCAAGCTCGGCCAGGAGCTCGACCTCTTCTCGTTCCCCGACGAGCTCGGCTCCGGCCTGCCGGTCTTCCACCCCAAGGGCGGCATCATCCGCCGCGAGATGGAGAACTACTCCCGGCAGCGGCACGAGGAGGCGGGGTACTCGTTCGTCAACACCCCGCACATCACCAAGGGTCACCTCTACGAGGTCAGCGGTCACCTCGACTGGTACGCCGACGGCATGTTCCCGCCCATGGAGCTCGAGGGCGCGAACTACTACCTCAAGCCGATGAACTGCCCGATGCACGACCTGATCTACCGCTCGCGCGGCCGCTCCTACCGCGAGCTGCCGCTGCGCATGTTCGAGTTCGGCACCGTGTACCGCTACGAGAAGTCCGGCGTCATCCACGGCCTCACCCGCGTCCGCGGCCTCACGATGGACGACGCCCACATCTTCTGCGCCCAGGACCAGATCGAGGGCGAGCTCACCTCGCTGCTCCAGTTCGTCCTCGACCTGCTCAAGGACTACGGGCTGGAAGACTTCTACCTCGAGCTCTCCACCAAGAACCCGGAGAAGTACATCGGCGACGACGACGTCTGGGAGGTCGCGACCGAGACCCTCCGCCGGGTCGCCACCGAGTCCGGCCTCGACCTGGTCCCCGACCCGGGCGGCGCGGCCTTCTACGGCCCGAAGATCTCGGTGCAGGCCCGCGACGCGATCGGTCGCACCTGGCAGATGTCGACGATCCAGCTCGACTTCATGCTCCCCGAGCGGTTCGAGCTCGAGTACCAGGCCGCCGACGGCTCCCGCCAGCGTCCGGTGATGATCCACCGTGCGCTGTTCGGCTCGATCGAGCGGTTCTTCGGCGTCCTCACCGAGCACTACGCCGGGGCGTTCCCGGCCTGGCTCGCCCCGGTGCAGGTCGTGGGTATCCCGATCGGCGACGGCCACGTGGGGTACCTGTCGGAGTTCGTGGCCGCGCTCAAGAAGCAGGGCATCCGGGCCGAGGTCGACACCGCGTCCGACCGGATGCAGAAGAAGATCCGCAACGCCCAGAAGCAGAAGGTCCCGTTCATGGTGATCGCCGGCGACGACGACGTCGCCGCCGGCACGGTCTCCTTCCGCTACCGCGACGGCTCCCAGCGCAACGGCGTGGCCCTGGACGCGGCCGTCGAGCACATCGTCGAGGTCGTGCGCTCCCGCACGAACGAGGGTCCGTCCGCGCCTCCCGAGACCGCCGTCGCCGACGGAGTCGTCTCCGAAGCGCTTTAGTTACGCCTGCCTGGCCGGCGCCGGCCGCTTCCGCGACCGGCGCTCCCGGGCCGAGCCCGGGCCGTCCCGCCGCCCCGTAGATGGTCGCCCGCCCACCCTCCGGTGGCTGGGGGTGTGCAGCGTTCCGCCCGCGGCCGGAGCGGGCCTTCCGCCGTTTGCCGACTTCCCGGGCCTTCAAGCCA
>NZ_VIRS01000066.1 GCF_006912135.1 Cryptosporangium phraense
CAGCCCGCGGAGGGCGGGGCCGAGCCGGCTCCCCGCCGCCGGGCCACCCGCTCGCGCCGCCGACCGGCCGAGCCGACCGAGCCGGCCGCGGACGCCACCCCGGTGACCGAACCGGCCGCCGGGAGCGCCCCCGAGCCGTCCGCCCCGGAAACACCAGCGGGCGAACCGCCCCACCTCGAAGACCCGACGCCGCCGAACGTGGCCGCCGAGGTCACCGCACCCCGCACCCGCCGGCGCAGCCGCCGCGCCGCCGCGGACGCCACCCCGGCTGAGGCCAAGGTCACCGAAGCCGCGCTCGCCGAGGCCTCGCCCGCCGACGGCGGCGCCCCAGCCGAGGGCGCGCAACCCGCCCCGGCCGAGGGCGCGCAACCCGCCCCGGCCGACCTCGTGACCGACAGCGCGTCGTTCAGCGCCACCGCCACGGAAGCCGCCGTCGCCGAAGCCGCCGCCTCCCCGGCCGCGACCGAGCCGGCCGCGACCGAGCCCGCGACCGAGGCGCCCCTCGAGGCGACGACCTCGCGTCGCCGTCGCCGCTCGTCCGCGAGCCGACCGGCCTCGGACAGCGCCCCGGCCGCGTCCCCCGACGAGCAGCCCACCGAGCCCTCTGCGCCCGCCGACTCCGAGACCAGCGGCGCCCGGTCCGCGTCGCCGTTCGGGGTCGCGCCCGAGCCCGAGGCGGCCGAAGAGCCGCCCACGCACCGCACCCGGGCGCGCCGCGCGCCGGCCCCGATGATCACGTTCATGGCGCCGGAGCCCGTCGTCACGCCGGTTCGCCCGGTCGAGCCCGTCGTCGACACGTCCGCCGACGAGGACGAGGACGAGGAGACCGCCGAGACCGAGGAGCTCAGCGCCGAGCGCGAGTCCGACGACGACGAGAGCAGCGACGAGAGCCGCAGGCGCCGTCGCCGCGGACGCCGTGGCCGTGGCCGCGGACGCGGCGAGAACGGCGGCGAGGCCGGAGACGCCGCCGACGGCGACGAGCAGGCCGAGGACGACGACACCCCCGCCCCGACCGAGGGCGAGACCACCGCCGAGGACGAGGACACCGACGACGAGGCCGCGGCTTCGGCCGACGCCGAGGGCGACGACGAGGAGGGTGGCTCCGGTAGCCGTCGTCGCCGTCGCCGCCGCCGCCGGGGAGCCGGCGAGCCCGAGGTCAGCAGCGACGACCCGCCGAACACCGTGGTCAAGGTGCGGCAGCCGGTCGTCGCGTCGGCCAAGTCGTTCGAGGACGAGGTCCAGGGCGTCAAGGGCTCGACCCGCCTGGAGGCGAAGCGCCAGCGCCGCCGCGAGGGCCGGGAGAGCAACCGGCGGCGCCCGCCGGTGCTCACCGAGGCCGAGTTCCTGGCTCGCCGCGAGGCCGTCGAGCGGGTGATGGTCGTCCGCCAGATCGGCGACCGCACCCAGATCGCCGTGCTCGAGGACGACGTCCTGGTGGAGCACTACGTCACGAAGGCGTCCTCGACCGCCTACGCGGGCAACGTCTACCTCGGCCGCGTGCAGAACGTGCTGCCGAGCATGGAGGCCGCGTTCGTCGACATCGGCAAGGGCCGCAACGCGGTGCTCTACGCCGGCGAGGTCAACTGGGACGCCGCCGGGATGGAGGGCCGCCCGCGCAAGATCGAGGTCGCGCTGAAGAGCGGCGACTCGGTCCTGGTGCAGGTCACCAAGGACCCGATCGGGCACAAGGGCGCCCGCCTGACCAGCCAGGTCAGCCTGCCGGGCCGGTTCCTGGTCTACGTCCCCGAGGGGCAGATGACCGGCATCAGCCGGAAGCTGCCCGACACCGAGCGCAAGCGTCTGAAGGACATCCTCAAGAAGATCGTCCCGGAGAACGCCGGCGTCATCATCCGCACCGCGGCCGAGGGCGCCAGCGAGGCCGAGCTCACCCACGACGTGGAGCGGCTCGAGGCGCAGTGGCAGGCGATCAAGGAGAAGGCCACCCGCGGTGGCGCTCCCGCCCTGCTCAACGCCGAGCCCGACCTGGTGATCCGGGTGATCCGGGACGTCTTCAACGAGGACTTCTCCAAGCTCGTGGTCTCCGGCACCGAGGCCTGGCCCGAGGTCGAGGAGTACATCCGGGACGTCTCGCCCGACCTCGCCGAGCGGCTGGTGCACCACACCGCCGAGACCGACGTGTTCGCCGCGTACCGCATCGACGACCAGCTCATGAAGGCGCTCGACCGCAAGGTCTGGCTGCCCAGCGGTGGTTCGCTGGTGATCGACCGCACCGAGGCGATGACCGTCGTCGACGTCAACACCGGGAAGTTCACCGGGCAGGGCGGGAACCTCGAGGAGACCGTCACCCGCAACAACCTGGAGGCGGCCGAGGAGATCGTCCGGCAGCTCCGGCTGCGGGACATCGGCGGCATCATCGTCATCGACTTCATCGACATGGTGCTCGAGGCCAACCGCGACCTCGTGCTCCGGCGGCTGACCGAGTGCCTGGGCCGGGACCGGACCAAGCACCAGGTCGCCGAGGTCACCTCGCTCGGCCTGGTGCAGATGACCCGCAAGCGGGTCGGCCAGGGCCTGCTGGAGGCGTTCAGCGAGACCTGCGAGGTCTGCCGCGGTCGCGGGGTGATCATCCACAACGAGCCGCTGATCGGCCGGAACTCCGGCGGCAACGGCGGGAACGGCGGCCACCAGCACGCGGCCGAGCCGGCCGTCGCCGAGGTCAAGGAAGGCCGTCGGAGCCGTCGCAAGCGCGGTGGCGGAGGTGGCGGCAACGGTGACTCCGCCGTCGTGGCCGCGCCCGCGGTCGCCGCGGTCGCGGCGATCCACGCGGCCAGCTCCCGGGTCTCCTCGGCCGCTCCCGACGAGGTCGACGCGGCCGACGAGACGGCTGAGGCCCTCATCGTCGACGACGTCGCCCGCGACGACGCCGGGCTCGCCTACGACGTCGAGGACACCGACACCGATTCCGACGACGACCTCGAGCTCGTCGAAGCGGAGCCGGTCGCGCCGGTCACCAGCGGAATCGGCACCGCGCACGCGGCGGCGGCCGAAGCGGTGGACAAGCCGGCCGACGAGATGATCGTCAACGGCGCGGCCCCGGCCGGGACGGAACCGGTGGCGGTGCCCACCACGGCGACCACGGCGACCACAGCGACCACAGCGAGCCGGCCTCGGCGGGCTCGGCGAGCGGCTTCCCGGCCGGCCGGTCCTCCGGAGGGTGGCGAGTGACCACCCCCACGACCAGGGCGGCGACCCTCAGTTCGTCGTTAGGGTGCCCGGTACGGTAGTCTTTCCGTTGGCGCGCTCGTCGTGCCCCCGCTGCCTGTGTCTGAGGCCAGGCGCGTATGCAAGTCAGATCATTGTCTTCCAGAGCAGTCAGGAGACCCGCGTCTCATGTACGCCATCGTCAAGACCGGCGGCAAGCAGTACAAGGTGGCGGTCGGCGACGTCGTCGAGGTCGAGAAGATCACGGGCGCGCCCGGTGACGCGATCACCCTGCCGGCTCTGCTGGTCGTCGACGGTGAGGGTGACGACGTCAACGTCACCCACGAGGCGGCCAAGCTGGCGTCCTTCACCATCTCCGGTGAGGTCGTGGCCCACACCAAGGGCCCGAAGATCAAGATTCACAAGTACAAGAACAAGACCGGCTACCACAAGCGTCAGGGTCACCGTCAGCCGTTGACCCAGATCAAGGTCACCGGTATCGAGAGCGGGAAGTAGGGCTTAGCGACATGGCACACAAGAAGGGCGCATCGTCCTCCCGCAACGGGCGCGACTCCGCCGCCCAGCGGCTGGGCGTGAAGCGCTTCGGCGGTCAGGTCGTGAAGGCCGGCGAGATCATCGTCCGGCAGCGCGGCACCCACTTCCACCCGGGTGACCTGGTCGGCCGTGGTGGCGACGACACGCTGTTCGCGTTGGCTCCGGGCGCGGTGACGTTCGGCACCCGGCGTGGACGCAAGACGATCAGCATCACCCCGGTGGAGGCCTGAGCCCGCCGGTTAGCGCGTACGTCGAAGGCGGGTCGGGCATACCGACCCGCCTTCGTCGTGTTCTCCGAGCAGTATTCGATCGATTGAGGAGTCATCGTGGCGACATTCGTCGACCGGGTGGTGCTGCATGTCACCGCCGGTGATGGCGGCCACGGATGTGCCTCCGTGCACCGCGAGAAGTTCAAGCCGCTGGGCGGCCCCGACGGCGGTAACGGCGGCAAGGGCGGTGACGTCGTCCTGGTCGTGGACCCGGGCGTCCACACGCTGCTCGACTTCCACTACCGCCCGCACGCCAAGGCGACCAACGGCCGGCCGGGCATGGGCAGCAACCGCTACGGGGCCAACGGGGACGACCTCGAGCTCCGCGTACCCGACGGCACGGTCGTGC
This sequence comes from Cryptosporangium phraense, assembly GCF_006912135.1. Classification (NCBI taxonomy): domain Bacteria; kingdom Bacillati; phylum Actinomycetota; class Actinomycetes; order Cryptosporangiales; family Cryptosporangiaceae; genus Cryptosporangium; species Cryptosporangium phraense. The sequence continues at coordinate 4,336 of NZ_VIRS01000066.1, forward strand.
ACGGTGAGGACGGCGAGGTGCTGGCCGACCTGACCGGCATCGGCACCCGCTACGTGGTGGCCCAGGGCGGGCACGGCGGCCTCGGCAACGCGGCGCTGGCCACGGCCAAGCGCAAGGCCCCCGGCTTCGCGCTGCTCGGTGAGCCGGGCGAGGCTCAGGACGTCGTGCTCGAGCTGAAGAGTGTCGCCGACGTCGGGCTGGTCGGGTTCCCCAGCGCGGGCAAGTCGTCGCTGATCGCGGTCGTGTCCGCGGCCCGGCCGAAGATCGCCGACTACCCGTTCACGACGCTGGTCCCGAACCTCGGTGTGGTGACCGCGGGAGAGACCGTGTTCACGATCGCCGACGTGCCCGGACTGATCCCCGGCGCGGCGACCGGGCGCGGGCTCGGCCTGGACTTCCTCCGGCACATCGAGCGGACGGCCGTGCTGGTGCACGTCGTCGACACCGCGACCGAGGAGCCGGGGCGCGACCCGGTGGCCGACATCGACGCGCTCGAGGCCGAACTGTCGGCCTACGGCGGGCTGGAGGACCGGCCCCGGCTGGTCGTGCTGAACAAGGTCGACCTGCCCAACGGGCGGGAGATGGCCGAGATCATCCGGCCCGACCTGGAGGCCCGCGGGTACCAGGTGTTCGAGGTCTCGACCGTGACCCGCGAGGGGCTCAAGCCGCTGCTGTTCTCGCTGGCGTCGATCGTCGAAGAAGAACGCGAACGGCGCGGCGCGCCGGACCCGACCCGGATCGTGCTGCGGCCGGTGGCCGTGGACGAGAACCCGTTCGAGGTGTCGTCGTTCGACGACGGCTGGCTGGTGCGCGGGACGAAGCCCGAGCGCTGGGTGCGTCAGACCGACTTCCAGAACGACGAGGCCGTGGGCTACCTGGCCGACCGGCTGGCCAAGCTCGGCGTGGAGGAGGCGCTCGCGAAGGCGGGTGCCAACGCCGGCGACGCGGTCACGATCGGCGGCGTCACGTTCGACTGGGAGCCGACGCTCGGTGGGGCGGCCGAGGTGCTGCTCACCCGCCGGGGCGAAGACCCGCGGCTCGCGCTCACGGATCGGGCCGGCGCGTCCGACCGCCTGCAGGCCCGTCGTCGCCGGCGTGGCCAGGACCCCGAGAAGGGTGGCGAGCGCGGGGTCTACGACTACGGCGACTCCTGGTGAGGTCGGCCGTCGCCGGCGCCGCGCGGATCGTCGTCAAGATCGGCTCGTCGTCGCTGACCGACCGGGGCAGCGGGCTGCTCTCGGAGCGGATCGACGCGCTGGTGGACGTGCTGGCCGAGCGCCGCAAGGCGGGCGTGCAGGTCGTGCTGGTGTCGTCCGGGGCGATCGCCGCCGGGATGGCGCCGCTGGGGCTGGTACGCCGGCCCCGCGACCTGGCGACCCAGCAGGCGAGCGCCTCGGTCGGGCAGATGCTGCTGGTGTCCCGGTACGCGACGTCGTTCGAGCGGTACGGGCTGACCGTCGGCCAGGTGCTGCTGACCGCCGACGACCTGATCCGGCGGGCCCACTACCGCAACGCGAACCGGAACTTCGAGCGCCTGCTCGACCTCGGCGTCGTCCCGATCGTGAACGAGAACGACGCGGTGGCGACCGACGAGATCCGCTTCGGTGACAACGACCGGCTGGCCGCGCTGGTCGCGCACCTGCTGCGGGCGGACGCGCTGGTGCTGCTGTCGGACGTCGACGCGCTGTACTCCGGTGATCCGCGGAAGCCGGGCGCGCGGTTGATCTCGACGGTGCTGTCTTCGGCCGACCTCGACGACGTGGTGGCGGGAGCGGTCGGCGCCTCCGGGGTCGGCACCGGGGGGATGGCGAGCAAGGTCGCGGCGGCCCAGGTCGCCACGTCGGCCGGGGTGCACGTGGTACTGACGTCGGCCGGGCAGGCCGGCCGGGCGCTGGCCGGCGAGGACGTCGGGACGTACTTCGCCCCGACCGGTCGGCGGCTGCCGACGCGCATCCTCTGGCTGCGCCACGCGACGACCCCGCGGGGCCGCTTGATGCTGGACGCGGGCGCGGTGTCGGCCGTGGTGTCCCGGCGGGCCTCGCTGCTGTCGGTCGGCATCACCGGGGTGTCCGGGGACTTCGTGGCCGGTGACCCGGTCGACCTGGTGGCGCCCACCGGCGAGTCGGTGGCGCGGGGGCTGGTCGCCTACGACGCGGCCGAGCTGCCGCCGCTGCTGGGCAAGTCGACGGACGCGGTGCTCCCGAAGTACCGGCGGGAGGTCGTGCACCGGGACGATCTCGCGCTCCTCTGAAATTGTTGAACAATTCTGGGGTCGGGGATAGGTTGGCGGCATGACTACCGAGCAGGAGGTCCGCGAGGTCGCGGGCCGTTCGCGGGCGGCGGCGGCCGAGCTGGCCCCGCTGTCCAGGGCCGAGAAGGACGCGGCGCTGCACGAGATGGCGGACGCGCTGGTGGCGGCGTCGTCCGACGTTCTTTCGGCGAATTCGCTGGATTTGGCGGCCGGACGTGCCGCGGGGCTCGCCGACGGGATGCTCGACCGGCTGGCGCTGTCGCCCGAGCGGATCGAGGGCATGGCCCAGGGGCTGCGTGACGTGGCCGGGCTGCCCGATCCGATCGGTGCGGTCGTGCGCGGGTACACGCTGCCCAACGGGCTCGAGGTACGGCAGATCCGCGTGCCGCTGGGCGTCGTCGGGATCATCTACGAGGCGCGGCCGAACGTGACCGTCGACGCCGCGGGGTTGTGTCTGAAGAGCGGCAACACCGCGCTGCTGCGCGGGTCGGCCTCGGCCTACCACTCGAACACGGCGCTGGTCGGCGTGCTGTCGGAGGCGGCGGCGAAGGCCGGCCTCCCGGCCGATGCGGTGCAGCTGGTGCCGGGCACCGACCGCGAGTCGGTCACCCACCTGATGCGGGCGCGCGGCCTGGTCGACGTGATCATTCCGCGCGGAGGCGCGGGGCTGATCAAGAACGTCGTGGAGAATTCGATCGTGCCGGTGATCGAGACCGGGGTCGGAAATTGCCACGTGTACGTGGACGCGGCCGCCGATCTGGAGATGGCGGCGGCGATCGTCATGAATTCGAAGGTGCAGCGGCCGAGCGTGTGCAATTCGGCCGAGACGCTGCTGGTGCATTCGGCGGTGGCGGCCTCGTTCCTGCCTACGGTTTCTTCTCTTCTCCACGAGGCCGGGGTGACGCTGCACGTGGACTCCTTCGACCTGGTGCCGGAGGGGCCGCTGACCGTGGCGGCCGCCGACGTCGACTGGGAGACCGAGTACAACTCGCTCGACCTCGCGGTGAAGGTCGTCGACTCGGTCGACGAGGCGGTGGCGCACATCCGCCGGTGGGGGAGCGGGCACACCGAGGCGATCGTCTCGTCCGACGTGCGGGCGATCCGGCGGTTCAGCTCACGGCTGGACTCGGCCGCGGTGATGGTCAACGCGTCGACCCGGTTCACCGACGGCGGCGAGTTCGGCTTCGGGGCCGAGATCGGCATCTCGACGCAGAAGCTGCACGCCCGCGGGCCGATGGGGCTGCCCGAGATGACGAGCACGACGTACCTGGTCACCGGGGACGGGCACGTGCGCTGACGTGACGCGCCTCCCATTGACCGGCGATGCGGGGGGCGATCACGGCCGAGATGCGAAGATTTCCGGATGAGTTCCACTTCCCGCCGTATCGGGATCATGGGTGGCACGTTCGACCCGGTGCACCACGGTCACCTGGTCGCGGCGAGCGAGGTCGGCAGCCAGTTCGGGCTGGACGAGGTCGTGTTCGTCCCGACCGGGAACCCGTGGCAGAAGGACGACAAGACGGTCAGCCCGGCCGAGGACCGCTACCTGATGACCGTGATCGCGACCGCGTCCAACCCGCGGTTCTCGGTCAGCCGGGTCGACATCGACCGGCCGGGGCCGACGTACACGATCGATACGCTGCGGGACCTGGTCGCCGCCTGGGGCACCGACGTCGAGCTGTTCTTCATCACCGGGGCGGACGCGCTGTCGGCGATTCTCTCCTGGAAGGACGTCGACGAGCTGTTCGAGCTGGCGCACTTCATCGGCGTGACCCGCCCGGGGTACACGCTCTCCGACGAGCACCTGCCCCGGGACACGGTGACGCTCGTCGACGTGCCGGCGATGGCGATCTCGTCGAGTGGCTGCCGGGACCGCGTGCGAGCCGGGCTGCCGGTCTGGTACCTGGTGCCGGACGGAGTGGTTCAGTACATCGAGAAACGGCGGCTGTACCGACCGTGAAATCTCTTGTGGATGTTTCGGTATCCGTTATCCGCGGGCACTGATCTCTCGAGCGAGACATCGAGCGTCTTCAGAGAGAAGGGCGTGTCGGAAATGCGGAGTGCTAGTCGTGCGGTGATGGCTATCACGGTCACCTTAGTGCTGGTCATCTGCCTCGGAATCCTATTCGTGCTGGCCAACGCGAATCAGACGAACATGATCGTCGACTTCGTGATGGACATCGGCCGGTGGCTGACCACGCCGTTCCAGAATCTGTTCTGGATGCAGAACCGGGATCAGGCGGTCCTGGTCAACTGGGGCATTGCGGCGGTCGTGTACCTGTTTGTCGGGTCGGCTCTGGCCCGGTTGGCTCGTCGCTGAATTCCTCTCGAAGGGCGCCCGGTGAATTCCGGGCGCCCTTTTCGTGTGTATCGGCTCTCGTGAGCGGGCTCGCGCCGACGATCGCGGCCGGGACGTGAGAGGCTGGTACTGGGAATTGCCAGTGACAGAAAGGGGCCGCCGTGGCCGTCTCCGACCGCGCGAACGAGTTGGCGCTCGCCGCTGCCCAAGCCGCTTCCGACAAGCTCGCCACCGACATCGTCGTCCTCGACGTCAGCGAGCAGCTCGTGATCACCGACGCGTTCGTGATCGCGTCGGCGCCGAACGAGCGCCAGGTGTCGGCCATCGTCGACTCGGTGGAAGAGAAGCTGCTGAGCATGGGGGCCAAGCCGGTACGTCGCGAGGGGGAGCGCGAAGGGCGCTGGGTGCTGCTCGACTACGTCGACATCGTCGTGCACGTGCAGCACGCCGAGGAGCGCTCGTTCTACTCGCTGGAGCGGCTCTGGAAGGACTGCCCGCCGATCCCGTTCGTGGACGCGGCGCTGGCGTCGCGGGGCGACGAGTGACCGCTGGACGGGTACTGATCTGGCGGCACGGGCGTACCGAGTGGAACGCCACCGGCCGGATCCAGGGCCAGACCGACGTCCCGCTCGACGCGACCGGCGTGCAGCAGGCGCTGCAGGCCGCGCCGCTGCTCGCGGCCGAGGAACCGGATGCGATCGTCTCCAGCGACCTGCAGCGGGCCAAGCGCACCGCCGACGCGCTCGGTGAGCTGACCGGGCTTCCGGTGGCGGTCGACGTCCGGCTGCGGGAGACCGGGTTCGGCCCCTGGGAGGGGCTGTCGCACACCGAGCTCGAGGAGCGCTGGCCGGCCGAGTACGCGGTCTGGAAGCGCGGTGAGACGCCGGAGGTGCCGGGCATCGAGCGGCCGGCCGACGTCGTCGCCCGGATGGGTGCGGCCGTGTCGGACGCGCTGGCCGCGGTGGACGGGACGCTGGTCGTCGTGTGCCACGGCGGTGCGGCCCGGCGGGCCGTGCAGGCGCTGACCGGGTGGCCGGACGAGGTGGCGGCCCAGGTCTCGGCGCTGGGCAACTGCCGGTGGACGGAGCTGCGGCTCTCGTCGACGCGGGGCTGGCGGCTGCACGCGCACAACGTGGGGCCGATGACCGGGGTGGCGGCGAACGACGAGCCGTCGACGGCCGCGGACGCGGAACCGGCGACGGACGAGGAGCTGACGTCGTCTCCGACGAGTCGCTGAGGCGGGTGGGCGCGGCGCGGGTGGCCGTGGCCGTGGTGGTTGCGGCGCTGAGCGCCGGGTGTGGCTCGTCGGATCGGTCGCCGTCCGTCTCCAGCGTGGCGCCGTCGGCGTCGCCTTCCGTGGCGCCTTCGGCGTCGCCGGAGGCGACGGCTGGGGTGGTGACCGTGCGTGGGCGGTTGAGCAATGGGGTGGAGGCCGGGTGCATCCTGCTGACCGCGGATTCCGGGGGGACGTGGCTGTTGCTCGGCGGCGACCGGAGCGCGCTGGTGCCCGGACGCCGGGTCCAGGTCACCGGCGAGGTGCGGCGCGGGATGCTCACCACGTGTCAGCAAGGAACTCCGCTCTCCGTGCGGGCCGTGACGACTGCCTGAGCGATCGCGCGAGAGGGAGGTTAGGGTTCGCCCATGGTCGCCCGCGTCGCCGTCGTCACGGACTCCACATCAGACATACCGCACGCACTGGTCACCCGGTACGGCCTCACCGTTGTGCCGACTTTCGTCACGATCGGTGACCGGACCGGCCGGGAGGGTGTGGACATCAGCTCGGACGACGTCGCGGTGGCCCTGAAGCAGGGCCGCGGCCCGGTGACGACGTCCAGGGCCACGCCCCACTCGCTCGGTGAGGCCTACCAGGCGGCGTTCGCCCGGGGTTACGACGCGGTCGTGTCGATCCACCTCTCGGCCGCGCTGTCGGGCACCTACGAGGCCGCGCTGCTCGCGTCGGCGTCGGCGCCCGGGCCGGTGATGGTGGTGGACTCGCGCTCGATCGCGATGGGGCTCGGCGCGGCGGTGCTGGAGGCGGCCGGCGTCGCCCAGACCGGAGGCTCACCGGAGCAGATCCGCGACGCGGCCCTCGACGCCGTGCACCGCACGTCGCTGCTGTTCTACGTGGACACGCTGGAGCACCTGCGACGAGGCGGCCGAATCAGCGCGGCGGCCGCGCTGATCGGGACGACGCTCTCGGTGAAGCCGATCCTGCGGCTGCACGAGGGCCAGATCGTGATCGCCGAGCGGGTGCGGACGTCCCAGCGGGCGCTGGCCAAGCTGCAGGAGCTGGCGGTTGAGGCCGCGGGCACCGGCGGGGCCGACCTGATCGTCCAGCACCTGGCCGCCCCGGAGCGGGCCGAGACCCTCCGTGAGCAGCTGTTCGTCCGGATCCCGCGGATCGGGCGGGTGCTGACCGGGGAGGTCGGCGCGACGGTGGGGGCGCACGTGGGGCCGGGGCTGGTCGGCGTAGCAGTGACGCGGCACCCGTAGCGGTTTTCCACCGGTGGGGAGGTTGTCCACAGTGGGTCGTTCTGGGGCCGTGCTGGTGTCTCGGGGGCGCCTAGGTTCGCGGGCATGGGACGCCGAGAGGTTGCCGATACCGAGTCGATAGCTCGGTCGAGGGTGTTGGCGCTCGCTGATGCTCCGCCGCCTCCTCCTCCGGAGCTGGACGGGGAGGCGGGCTGGCGGCGGTGGGTGCCGGGGGCGGTCCGGGGTGCTCTGGTGGGGCCCGGGCGGCGGGGGTTGGCGGTGCTCGCGGCGGTGGGGGTCGTGGTCGCGGTGCTGGCCGGGGTGGCGGTGTGGCGGGATCGGCCGGCGTCGTCGCCGGTGGTTTCCGCTTCGGTCGTTGCTGAGCCGGTGGCTTCGGCTTCCGCGTCGGCTGTGCAGGCGGTGGTTGCCGTCTCCGGGAAGGTGCGGCGGCCGGGGTTGGTCCGGTTGCCGGCCGGTTCGCGGGTCGCGGACGCGGTGGACGCGGCCGGAGGAGCGTTGCCCGGGGCTGACCTGAGCCAGTTGAACCTGGCTCGGAAGGTCGTGGACGGGGAGCTGATCGCGGTCGGGGTGGGTGCGCCGGCCGGCGCCGGGGCGCCGGCCGGGTCGACCAGCGGGGACGGCCCGCTCGACCTGAACGCGGCGACGGTGGATCAGTTCGACTCGCTGCCCGGGGTCGGGCCGGTGCTGGCCGAGCGGATCGTCGCGTACCGCACCGAGCACGGTGGGTTCCGGTCGGTGGATCAGCTCCGTGAGGTGGACGGGATCGGCGACAGCCGGTTCGAGAAGTTGCGCGAGTTGGTGCGGGTGTGAGCGGCGCGGAGGAGCCGGCGGGGGGTCGGGGGCCCGATCTTCGGCTGGTGGGGCCGGCGTTGGGGGCTTGGCTCACGGCCTGGTGGTGTCTGGGGCACGGGCCGCGGGCGGCGGTCGTGGCGTGCGTTGTGGCGGCTGTCGTTGGTGCGGCAGCGGCTTGGTGCGGCTTCCGAGCCGCGGCGGGCGGCCTGCGGGCCACGGCGGGCGGCCTGCGGGCCGCAGGTGGACTCCGGGGTTCGCGGTGGGCGGGGGTTTGGGTCGGGGTGGCTGGGGTGGCGGTGGGGGCGGCCATGGCGGGGGCCGGGGTGGTGCCCCGGCTCGTCGAGCGGGACTCCGGAGCGGTCGCCCGGGCCACTGAGGACGGCGGGTCGGTCACGGTCCGGTTGGTCGTGCGCGACGACCCGCGGGCGGCCGACGCCCGGGTCGGCGGGCTCCCGCTGTGGATCGTGCCCGCCTCGGTCGAAGAGATCACGACGAGCGGTACCCGGCACCCGACCGGCGGTCGCCTCCTCGTCCTCGGCCAGCACCAGGGCTGGAAGGGCCTCCTCCCGGGCCAGACCGTGATCGCCGACGGACGTCTGGTCCCGCCCCAGCGGCGCGACCTCACCGCCGCCGTCCTCCGCACGACCGGGCCACCGCACCTCGTCGGCGACCCGCCCTGGATCCAGCGGGCGGCGGGCGGTCTGCGCGCGGGCCTCCGCGACGCCTGCGCCCACCTCCCGAGCAAACCCGGCGGCCTGCTCCCGGGCCTCGTCGTCGGCGACACGTCCGGACTCGACCCGGGCGTCGAGGACGCGTTCCGTCAGACCGGCATGACCCACCTCACCGCGGTCAGCGGCGCCAACCTGGCGATCCTGGCCGGGCTGGTGCTGGCCGCGCTCCGCCGGTTCCCGATCGGGCCGGGCTGGTCGGCGGCGCTGGCCGCGGTGGCGATCGCCGGGTTCGTCGTGCTGGCCCGGCCGTCGCCGAGCGTCGTCCGGGCGGCGGCGATGTGCGGGCTCGGGCTGCTCGCGCTCGCGCTGGGACGGCCCCGGGCCGCGGTCCCGGCGCTGTGCGTCTCGATCCTCGTGCTCGTCCTCGTCGATCCGTCGCTCGCGGCCGCGCCCGGGTTCGCGCTCTCGGTCGCGGCGACGGCCGGGCTGCTGCTGATCGCGCCCTCGTGGTCGGCCGCACTGGCCCGCCGGGGCGTCCCCGGCGTCGCCGCGGACGCGCTGGCGGTGCCGGCCGCCGCCCAGGCCGCCTGCGCGCCGCTGCTGGCCGCGCTCACCGGCACCGTGAGCCTGACCGCGATCCCGGCGAACCTGATCGCGGCGCCTGCGGTCGGACCGGCCACCGTGCTCGGTCTGCTCGCGGCGGTGACCGCCCCGGTCGTGCCCCCGCTCGCCACCGCGCTGACCTGGCTGGGCCAGTGGCCGGCCTGGTGGCTCGTCCAGGTCGCCGAGCGCGGTGCGGCGGTTCCTGACGGTCTGGTCCCGTGGCCCGACGGCGCGGTGGGCGGCTGGACGCTCGCGGTGGTGATCGCGGCCGGCGCGTTCGTCGCCCGGTGGCAGCTTCCGCGTCGGCTGATCGCGGTCGTGTGCTCGGCCGTGGTCGTCGCGGTGCTGCCGCTGCGGGTGGTGGCGTCCGGGTGGCCGCCGGCGGGCTGGGTCGTCGTCGGCTGCGACGTCGGCCAGGGCGATGCGCTGGTGCTCCGGGCCGGGCCGCGGTCCGCCGTGGTGGTGGACGTCGGGCCGGAGCCGTCGGCGGTCGACGGGTGTCTGCGCCGGCTCGGGGTCGACTCCGTGCCACTCCTGCTCCTGAGCCACCTGCATCTGGACCACATCGGGGGGCTCGACGGGGCCCTGGCGGGCCGGGCGGTCGGGGCGATCGGGCTCGGCCCGTACCGGGAACCGGCCGAAGGGGCGTCGGCCGTTGCTCGCTCGGCTCGCCGGTACGGCGTCCGCCTGATGTCGGTGACGGCCGGGGAGCGGTTGACCGCGGGGGCGGTCGCGCTGCGGGTGCTGGGGCCGGTCACCGTGCTGCACGGGACGCGGTCGGATCCGAACAACAACTCGCTGATCGTGCGGGCGACGGTCGGGCGGGTCTCGGTGCTCCTCCCGGGCGACGCCGAGCACGATGCCGAGCGGGCCGTGATGGCGACCGGCGAACCGCTCGCGGCCGACGTGCTGAAGGTGCCTCATCACGGGTCGGCGTGGTCGGAGCCGGCGTTCCTGGACGCGGCGCGGCCGCGGGTCGCGCTGATCGAGGTGGGGGTGGACAACGACTACGGGCACCCCGATCGGGCGGTGGTGGCGCACCTGGTGCGGCGAGGTGCCCGGGTGCTGCGGACGGACCGGAATGGGGATCTGGCGGTGGTCGCCGAGCCGAACGGAGGGATAGCGACGGTAGTGCGAGGCCATCGCTGACCGCCCCGGGGGCGCTCGGCGTGGCCGGGCCGCCCGAGGTGGCCGGGGTGGTCGGGCCGCCCGGGGTGGCCGGGGCGGTGCGGCCGGGACGGTGGGGCGGCCGGGACGGTGGGGTGGCCGGGGTGGCCGGGGGCGCGGGTCGGGGGCTAGGGCAGCGGGGGGCCGCGGGCGCGTCGGGGGCCGGAGCCTGCCGGGGTCGGGAGTCGGGGAGGTTGAGGGCGGCCGGGGTGGCGGAGGAGTCCGGCCGCCCTCGGTGGCGGGGGTGGTCGGGGCCGGCCGGGGCCGGCCGGGGCCGGCCGGGTCTGGGCCAGGGGTAGCCAGAACCGGGGTGCGCCGGGGGCCAGAGTTACTGGGGGCAGGGAGCCGGGGAGATCGGGAAGGCCGGGTCGGCCGGAGGCCGGGGCGGCCGGAGGCCGGTGCAGGACGGGCCGGGGCCGGGGCCTCGGTTGGGCAGCCGGTTGGGCGGCTCGGTTGGGCGGCCGGGTTGGGCGGTGTTTCCAGCTGGCCTCGGAAGTTGTGGAAACCACACGGCGACCTGCACGAATGGGGCGATAGACCTGTAAAGCGCAGGCGCGGGACCGCAACTGTCGGCGCACCGTGCAACGATGTGCGGCATGCCTGGCTCGGCTGACTCCTCGCCCCCGGCCACCCTCGCGCCGCTCCACCTCGTCCTCGGGGACGAGAGCTTCCTCGCGGGTCGCGTGGTGTCCGACGTCGTCGCGGCCGCGCGCGCGACCGACCCGGAATGTGACGTCCGTGAGCTCGACCTCTCGAGCGTGACCCCGGGGGCGCTGTTCGAGCTGTTCAGCCCGTCGCTGTTCGCCGAGGCGCGGGTGCTCATCGCCCGCGATGCGCACACCGCGGGCAAAGACCTCGCCGCGGCGCTGTTGCAGCACGCGACGGCGCTGGCCAAGGATCCGAGCAGCGGCATCATCCTGGTCGTCACCCACCTCGGGCAGGCTCGCGGCAAGGCGCTCAGCGACGGGCTGAAGAAGGCCGGCGCGGTGACGACGACCGTCGCCAAGCTCACCAAGCAGCGCGACAAGCTGAACTTCGTCCGGGACGAGATCCGGCGGGCCGGCGGCAAGGCGAGCGAGGACGTCGCCGCGCTGATCCTCGACTCGGTCGGCTCCGACCTGCGCGAGCTGGCCTCGGTGTGCAGCCAGCTGGTGGCCGACACCGGCGGCCGGGTCGACCTCGACGCGGTCCGCCGGTACCACCGCGGCCGAGCCGACGTGAGCGGGTTCAACGTCGCCGACGCGGCGATGGTCGGCGACACCGCCGGGGCGCTGGAGGCACTGCGCTGGGCGCTGCAGATCGGCGTCGACCCGGTGCCGATCGCCGACGCGCTGGCCGACGGCGTCCGCAGCGTGGCCCGGGTGGCTGGGGCCCGGGGCAGCTCGTTCCAGCTGGCCAGCACGCTGGGCATGCCGCCGTGGAAGGTCGAGCGGGCACAGCGGCAGGGCCGCGGCTGGTCACCGGCCGGCCTGGCCGACGCGGCCCGGGCCGCGGCCGTCGCGAACGCCGACGTCAAGGGCGGGGCCGACGACCGGAACTACGCGCTGGAGCGGGCGGTGCTCGCCATCGTCTCGGCCCGGGAAGTCCGGTGACGGCGCGGTTATCGTCGGAGCCGGTCATGTCCGTCCCGCTGTACGCCCGGGTGCTGCGCCTGCGTCACCTCGCGCCGGGGAAGCTGCTCTGCGCGCTGTTCTTCGAGGGCTCGATCGTCGGCTCGATGCTGCTGGCCTTCGCCGACCTGGTGAGCTGGTGGGGAGTCGTGACCGCGCCGGTGACCGTGGCGGCGATGGTCAAGCTCAACGACGTCGTCGCGGGGCGGTTGCCGGACCCGCACGCGGCCCGGCGGCCCCGGGCACGCCCGGTGCCGCCCTCGGCGAAGGAGGCTGAGCCGGACCGGTCAGCCCTGGGAGTGGTGAAGGTGGCGGCACTGGACGAGGCGACCGTGCGGCTCTACGCACCCCGAACCCCCGACAACCCCTAAGGCTCACCGGCCGCCGGCCCCAGCCCGGCCCGCCGGCCTCCGGCCCTAGCCCGGCCCGCCGGCCTCCGGCCCTA
>NZ_VIRS01000067.1 GCF_006912135.1 Cryptosporangium phraense
CCCGGGCAGAACGACGGTCGGGTCGGCGCCACCGGGGCCGCGGGCGCCGCGGCGACCGGCACCGCGCCACCGGCCGGTGGCCCACCGGACGCGACCGCCACCGCGGTCACCACCCCGGTCGAGGCCGTACCGGCTCAGGCCGGTGCCCCGCTCCCACCGGCCCCGGTCGACCTGCCCGGGTACGTCCCGGGCCCGGGCGGCCTCACCGTCGCCCCGGCCGGCGCGACCGGCGAAACCGCGTCCGGTACCGACCGGGACGCCTCCGACGACCCGTCGGCCGCCGACGCAACGGGCGCGGCCACCGGCCCGACCGGCGCCGACCCGACGCTGATCACCCACCCGTTCGCGGCCGACCTCAACGCCGCCCAGCCGGTGGACGTCACCGGCGCCAACGCGCCGGATCAGACCCCACCACCGCCACCCGCGGCCCAGGTCGCCGACCAGGTCATCCCGCTGCGGACGCAGGACGGCGTCCACCGGATCGCGATGGAGCTGCGCCCCGATGACCTCGGGACGATCAGCGTCGTCGCCGAGATCCGGAACGGCCAGGTGCACCTGCACTTCGGCGGCGCGAACGAGCTGACCAGGGAGACGCTCCGGGCCGCGCTGCCCGAGCTGCGCCAGCAGCTCGAGGACGCCGGGTTCGCCGGAGCGGCGTTCGACTTCAACGACTCACCGGCCGGGCAGAACCGGCAGCAGTTCGCCGCCACCGACCAGGGGCTGGGCAACCAGGGAGGCCGGGGCGGGCAGCCGGGCGCCCCGGACGGCGGACGACAGACCGGGACCCGCCCGCCCGGATACACCGAGCCACCGGCGCCACCGACGCCGGGGCGCCACGCTCTAGATCTGCAGGTGTAGCCATGACGGCACCGATCGGACAGTCAGGCAACAGCTCCGCGCTGACCAGCGCGCTCGGGGCGGCTCCGCAGAAGGCGCCGTCGGCCGACCTCGACAAGGACGCGTTCCTGAAGCTGCTGGTCGCGCAGCTGAAGTACCAGGACCCGATGAACCCGGCGCAGGGCACCGAGTTCGTCGCGCAGACGGCGCAGTTCACGACCGTGGAGAAGCTCACCGACCTGGCCGAGGTGCAGCAGCAGATGCTCACCGCGCAGCTGACGCTCGGGGCCGCGAACCTGATCGGCAAGGACGTCACGTACACCGGCCCGCAGGGTCTGCCGGTGACCGGGAAGGTCGAGGGGGCGACGCTCGGGACGAGCCCGAGCGTCACCGTGAACGGCGTCTCGATGCCGATGTCGAGCCTGACCGGGATCGGGAAGGTCGCCGACACCTCGGCGCTGACCCCCACCAACGGCGAGCCGCAGGACGCCTTCACCCCGATCAGCCAAGCCGTCCCCGGAGCCGCCCAGCCGCCCGGCACCGCGCCCGCGCCCGGCGGCACCACGCCCGCCCCGGCCGCCGCCGGCGCACCCACCGCCGGAGCGACCACGCCGGCCACCGGCGCAGCGGCACCGGCCGGCACCACGCCCACCACCACCGCGCCCGCCACCACGGCGCCGGTGACCGTGGGGACCGGGGTCACGAGTACCGGCACCGGCGTCTCCACCGGCAGCCCGTCACCCGCCGTAGCGACACCCACCACCCCACCCGGCCCCACCCCGGCCACCCCGACCACCACGACAGGCGCCACCACAGGCGCCTAGCCTGCGCCTTCGGAGCAAAGGAACCAACGACATGCTGCGCTCGCTCTTCTCCGGCATCAGCGGCCTCCGCGCCCACCAGCAGATGATGGACGTCACGGGCAACAACATCGCCAATGTCAACACCGCAGGCTTCAAGTCGAGCCAGGCCGTCTTCCAGGACACGCTCAACCAGATGCTCAAGGCGCCGGCCTCCCCCCAGGGAGCGGTCCAGGGCGGTACCAACCCGGCCCAGGTCGGCCTGGGCGTCCAGCTCGCCGGCATCTCCACGAACTTCACCCAGGGCTCGGCCCAGACCACCGGCCGCAGCACCGACCTGATGATCTCCGGCGACGGCTTCTTCACGGTCAAGACCGGCCAGGAGACCCTCTACACCCGGGCCGGCTCGTTCAGCTTCGACGCCGACGGCTCGCTGGTCACCAACGAGGGCGCCCACGTCCAGGGCTGGGTCGCCGACAAGACCGGCAACATCCCGTCGAACACGACGCCGACCGACCTGTCGCTGCCGATCAACACGCTGCTCTCGCCGTCGCAGACCACGTCGGTGAACTTCTCGGGCAACCTGCCGAGCGACGCCAAGGAGGGCACGGTCATCACCCCGTCGCTCACCGTCTACGACGCCTCCGGCAACGCGTCCGAGCTCACGGTCACGCTGACCAAGGGCTCGGACAACAACACCTGGGCGGTGAAGGTCGGCGACGGCAGCACCGACTTCGACGGCGGCAACATCACGTTCGCGGCCAACGGCACCACACCCGACCCGGCCACGCTGACGTTCCCGGGCGCGGCCGGCGACATCACCGTCGACCTGGCCGGCCTGACGAACTACGCGGGCACCACCACCGTCGCCCCCCAGAAGCAGGACGGCTACGCGATGGGGTCGCTGCAGGGGTTCTCGATCACCAAGGACGGCCAGCTGGTCGGGTCGTTCACCAACGGCCTGCGCAAGCCGCTGGGCCAGATCGCGCTGGCCTCGTTCAACAACGCGGCCGGTCTGGAGAAGGCCGGCGGGTCGATGTTCCGGACGACGGTCAACTCCGGCGTCCCGCAGATGGGGACGCCCGGCGGGGGCAGCCGGGGCTCGATCATGGGCGGCACGCTCGAGATGTCGAACGTCGACCTGGCCAGCGAGTTCACCAACCTGATCATCGCCCAGCGCGGTTTCCAGGCGAACTCGAAGATCATCAGCACCTCGGACGAGTTGCTCAACGACCTGATCAACCTCAAGCGCTGATAGGCGCAGCCTGACGTGATCATCGTGACGCGCCTCAACGGCCAGGAATTCGCTCTGAACCCGGATCTGATCGAGCGTGCCGACAGCACGCCGGACACGGTGATCACGCTCGTCGACGGCACGAAGTACCTCGTCGCCGAGTCGCTGGCCGACGTGGCCCGCCTGATCCGGGAGTACCGGGCGCTGGTCATCGCCGAGGCCCAGCGGGCCGTTTCGCCCACCAACACCCCGACCCTGTCCGCCGTGGACGAGCCGGCTCCGCCGACCGTCGTCCCACTGCACCGCCGGGAGCGCTGATGGACCCAGCCGCGATTATCGGCCTTGTCGGAGCCTTCGCCGTCGTCTTCACCGCCGTCATCCTCGAGGGCGGCAGCATCGGCTCGATGTTCCTGGTCGCGCCGCTGATCCTGGTCTTCGGTGGCGCGATCTGCGCGACGATGACCGGCGGCACGCTGCCGGACACGATCGCGTTCATGAAGAACTTCATCGGGGGCCTGACCGCGAAGAAGGTCGACGCCGGGGCGTCCGTCGACGTGATCGTCAAGCTGGCCGAACGGGCCCGGAAAGAGGGCCTGCTCGCGCTCGAGGACGCGATCAAGGACGTCAAGGATCCGTTCCTCAAGGACGGCCTGCAGCTGGCGGTGGACGGGACCGACCCGGAGGAGCTCCGGGAGATCCTCGAGGGTCAGATCGAAGCGAAGAAGAAGCGGGACAAGAACGCCTCGAAGTACTTCGAGAACCTCGGCGCGTTCGCCCCGACGATCGGCATCATCGGTACCACCACGGGTCTGATCCACGCGCTGGAGAACCTCGCCCAACCCGAGAAACTCGGACACGTCATCGCGGGTGCGTTCGTCGCGACGCTCTGGGGTCTGCTGTCGTCGAACCTGATGTGGCTGCCGATGTCGAACCGGATCAAACGGATGAGCGAGCTCGAGGTCGATCAGATGAACCTGTCGATCGAGGGCATCATGGCGATCCAGGCCGGCGCGAACCCGCGTCTGGTCGCGCAGAAGCTGAAGTCGCTGCTCCCGAACCCGGCGCCCGCCAAGGCGGCCGCCTGACATGTCGGGCGGCGGGGGCCACGGCGGCGGACGCAAGAAGAAGCACGAGGAGCACGAGGAGCACGTCAACCACGAACGATGGCTGGTCAGCTATTCGGACATGATGACGCTGCTCATGGTGCTCTTCCTGGTGCTCTTCGCGATGAGCAACGTCGACTCGACGAAGGTCATCCTGCTGCAGGAAGGCTTCAACCAGGCGTTCGGGACGAACGCCGTTTTGCAGGGCTCGAGCTCGGTCCTGCAGGACAACTCGTCGGACAGCGCCGGGATCGACATGGCAGCCGGGTCCGGACCGGCCGGTCAGATGACCGCGCAGGAGAAGCAGATCGCCCAGGAGGCGGTCAACGCGGCCGACCTCGCGAAGGCGCAGTCGCGGATGACCGTGGCCGAGGCCGAGGCGCAGAACCTCAAAGACGCCCAGAAGAAGATCACCGCGGCGCTGAAGAAGGACGGCCTGGCCGGCGACGCGTCGTTCACGATCGACCAGCGGGGCCTGGTCGTCACCGTCATCACGAACTCGGTCGTGTTCACCGGTGACAGCGCGATCCTGCGCCCGGTCGGCCAGAAGATCCTGTCCGCGGTCGGGCCCACGCTCAAGGCGCTGCCGAACGACATCGAGGTCGACGGCCACACGAACCAGCTGCGGGTGCCGACGGTCAACTACCCGTCGGCCTGGGAGCTCTCCACCGCCCGGGCCAGCGCCGTCGTGCGGTATCTGATCGACACGCAGGGCATGCCGGCCAACCGGATGGAGGCGGCCGGCTTCGCCGGCACGCGTCCGTTGATCAGCCCGCGGGATCCGCGGTCGGTGCGGCTCAACCGCCGGGTCGAGATCATCGTGCTCTCCGGCCTGCCGGACGACACCGCGTCGCTGCTCCCCACGGCGGCCAAGGCGACGGATTAGGACGTCCCGCCACGAGCGCCAGTCACTCGACGGAGACCGATTCGCACTATTAAAGTACGAAAAATGAGGCTGAGGGTCGAGCATGGCAGATAAGGACGACGAGGCGAAGGGCGAAGGCAAGAAGAAGGGTGGCAGCAAGAAGCTGCTCATCATCATCGTCGCCGCGGTCGTCGTGCTCATCGGTGGCGGTGCCGGTGCCTACTTCGCGTTCTTCGCCGGGTCCGGGACGACGGACGCCCATCCCGAACCGACGCCGAGCGCGGTCGTCGTCGCCGACGCGATCACCGTCAACCTCGCTGACGGGCATTACCTGAAGATCGCGATCGGCCTCCAGACCACGACCAACGCGGCCGAGACGGTCGACACGAGCAAAGCGCTGGACCTCGTGATCTCGCAGTTCAGCAACCTCGAGGTAGCCGAGCTCTCGACCAACAAACAGCGGGAAGCGGAAAAGGCCGAGCTGACCGAGAAGGTCGTCAAGGCCTACACCGAGGAGAAGAAAGAGTACGTAATGGCGGTGTATTTCACCGAGTTCGTCATACAGTGACGGCCGCTATCGCCGTTCACAATTACATACATCGCATTCCTCTCAGAACTCGACGTATGCAACCGATCGGGCCGACGTGAGTTCGTCGTCCGCGCCCGCCGGCGCCTCCCGCTCCGCCGGCCGGTCGTCACGACGTTCGAAGGGCGCTGGGCCGCAGCCCTACGACTTCCGGCGCCCGACGAAGCTCTCCCGGGAGCACGCGCGGACGCTGCAGATGACGTACGAGACGTTCGCCCGCCAGTACACGACGCTGCTGACGTCGAGCCTGCGGGCGATCTCGCAGGTCAGCCTGGTCTCGATCGAACAGCTGAGCTACGACGAGTACATCGCCCAGATCGGCAACCCGACGCTGCTCACGATGGTGACGCTCGACCCGCTGCCCGGCATCTCGCTGTTCGAGCTGCCGCTGGACATGGCGCTGGCCTGCATCGACCACCTCCTCGGCGGCCCGGGCGGGGCCCAGCCGCAGCGTCAGCTCTCGGAGATCGAGACCGTGCTGTTCCGCGGCGTGCTCGACCGCATCCTGGGCGAGTTCCGGTACTCGTTCGACACGGTCAAGAAGATCGAGCCCAAGGCCGGTGCGATCGAGTACAACCCGCAGTTCGCCCAGGCCGCCGCGCCCTCGGACCCGATGGTCGTCGTGTCGCTGGAGATGAAGGTCGGCAGCCAGGAGTGCATCGCGACGATGTGCCTGCCGTTCGCCGCGGTCATGCTCGCCCTGCAGAAGGCGGACGAGGCCCTCGCGCTGACCCCGGCCGAGCGGTTCGCGAAGGAACAGGCGCTGCGCAACGTCACCGGCGGGCTGCTCGGCGCCAAGCTGCCGGTCGTCGTGCGGTTCGGCACGACGACGATGTACCCGGAGCAGATCGTCGCGCTGGAACCCGGTGACGTGGTCTCGCTGGACCACCCGGTCAACCGGCCGCTGACCGTCAGCACCAACGGCATCGCCCTGGCCCACGCCGTCCCCGGTAATCACGGTGCGCGGCTGGCGTGCCTGGTCGTCGATCCCCCGAGAGAGGACGCCAGGCGTTGACCGCACCCACGACGGACGCAGCGAGTGTGCTCGCGCGGGTCGGCGCCGCCGCCACCGCGGCGCTGCCGCTGCTGCCCGCGGTCGACCCCCTCACGGCCGGCGATCCCCAGGTCGCGCCGGACTCCGGCGGCCTGGTCGGCCAGGGGGTGCTGGCCAGCTTCTCCGGTGCGGCCCAGGGCCAGCTGCTCGTCGCGGTCAGCCAGGACCTGGTGGACGCGCTGGCCGAGAGCCCGATGGGGGCACTCGACCTGACCCAGGCCCTGCAGCCGGTCGCCGAGGCGGCGGCGGGCACGCTCGGCGCGGTCGTCGTCGAGCAGGGCATCCCGGTGCCCGACCTGGACGCCGGGCTGACCGCGCTGTCGGAGTCCGGCGACGCGGCGTTCGTACTGCTCCGCGATGACAGCGGCGTCCGGGCGCTGATCGGCCTGCTGATCACGTCGGTGACCAGCACCGCGGATTCCGGCGGCAGCGGTGGCGGGAACGCGCCGCTGCGGCACGGGTTGGACCTGCTGCACGGCGTCGAGATGGACGTCACCGCGGAGCTGGGCCAGACCCGGATGACCGTGCGTGACCTGCTCTCGCTCGCGCCCGGCTCGGTGGTGGAGCTCGACCGGCTGGCCGGCAGCCCGGCCGACCTGCTGGTGAACGGACGGATGATCGGCCGCGGCGAGGTCGTGGTCATCGACGAGAACTTCGGCATCCGGGTCACCGAGATCATCAGCCCGGACGCGGAACGACCGGCGGGGTCGTCATGATCGAGGTGACTCTGCGGGCGATCTTCTCGCTGCTCGTCGTGCTGTTCCTGATGTGGGGGCTGGCCCGGCTGGTCCGGCGCCCGCTCGGCGGGCGGGCGGCCGGGGCACTGACCGTGCTGGCCCGTCAGCAGCTCGGCCGGACGTCGTCGGTCGCGGTCGTGAAGGTCGACGACCGGGCGCTCGTGCTCGGCGTCACCGACGGGCAGATCACCTACCTCACCGAGGCACGGTTGGCCGCGTTCGAGCGGACCAGCTTCGACGACGTGCTGGCCGAGACGATGGACGACGACGTGCTCGCGTCGCCGCCCCGGAGCAGGGCCGCCGCCCGGCACGCGGCCCACGCGCCCGCGGGCGGGTCGGTGCTCTCCCCCGCGACCTGGCAGGCGACGATCGGCTTCTTCCGCGATCGGGCAAGCCGGCCACGATGAGACGCCGGGCGGGGATGGTGCTCCTCAGCCTCATCGCCGCCCTGGTAGTCCTGGGCGGCCCGTTTCCCCTGTTCGATTCGCCGGCTTCAGCTTCGTCGGTGTCGTCCGTATCGAATCGAACGGCCGGCGGGCCGGAAGCGGCACCGGCCGCACCGACTCCTCCGGTTCCACCGGGCGGGCAGGTGACGGTCAACGTCAACAATGGGCCGAACGGGAAGCCCAGCACGGCGGTCACCCTGCTGATCGCGCTCACCGTGCTGTCGATCGCCCCGTCGCTGCTGCTGCTCTGCACGTCGTTCACCAAGGTCTTCGTGGTGCTGAGCGTGGTCCGGAACGCGCTCGGCCTGCAGACCGTGCCGCCGAACCAGGTGATCGCCGGGCTGGCGCTGTTCCTCAGCCTGTTCATCATGGCGCCGGTGTTCACGCAGGTGAACCAGCAGGGCGTGCAGCCCTACCTGAAGGGCACGAAGACCCAGACCCAGGCCTTCAACGA
The DNA here is from genome assembly GCF_006912135.1 of Cryptosporangium phraense. Classification (NCBI taxonomy): domain Bacteria; kingdom Bacillati; phylum Actinomycetota; class Actinomycetes; order Cryptosporangiales; family Cryptosporangiaceae; genus Cryptosporangium; species Cryptosporangium phraense. Next base: position 8,117 of record NZ_VIRS01000067.1, read on the forward strand.
TGGGGTGGAGCCGCTCCGGACGTTCATGCTCAAGCACACCCGCAAGGACGAGATCGCGCTGCTCACCAAGGTCGCCGACAAGCCGCGTCCGAAGACCAAGGACGACGTGTCGCTGCCGGTGCTCATCCCGGCGTTCATCCTGTCCGAGCTCCGGGCCGCGTTCATCATCGGCTTCGTCATCTTCCTGCCGTTCATCGTCGTCGACATGGTCGTGTCGGCGTCGCTGATGTCGCTGGGCATGATGATGCTGCCGCCGGTGATGGTGTCGTTGCCGTTCAAGCTCCTGCTCTTCGTGATGTCGAACGGCTGGGGCCTCGTCGTGACCGCTCTGGTCGCGTCCTACCGGTAGGAGGCCACCTCATGACGGATGCCCAGATCATCGAGATCGGGCTGCAGACGATGACGATCATCGCCAAGCTGACGGCCCCGATCCTGCTCAGCACGCTCGCGGTCGGTTTCCTGATCTCGCTGTTCCAGTCGGTGACGCAGATCCAGGAACAGACGCTCTCGTTCGTCCCGAAGGCGGTCGCGGCCGGGGCCGCCCTGCTGCTGGGTGGCAACTGGATGCTGCACGAGCTGGTCAGTTTCACGACCCAGCTCTACGACAAGATCCCGACGCTGCTCTCCGGGTCGTGACTTGGCAGTTCGACGCGACGCTCGTCGTCACGATGCTGCTCGCGACCGTGCGGGCGTCGGCGTGGCTGATCGTCACGCCGCCGTTCGCGAACCCGATGGTGTCGCCGCGGATCAAGGCGCTCCTGGCGCTGGCGATCGCGCTCGCGGTGACGCCCCGCCTGCACGATCAGGCGCCGCCGCTGGAGTGGGCCGCGCTGGTCAGCAGCGCCGCCCAGCAGGTGGTCGTCGGCGCCGGGCTGGGCTTCATCACGTCGCTCTACTTCACCGCGTTCCAGATGGCCGGCGATCTGCTGGACATGTTCGGCGGCTTCCAGGTCGCGATGCAGTACGACCCGATGGCCAACACCCAGACCGCGGTCTTCGGCCGGTTCTACAACCTGCTCGCGGTCACGCTGCTGTTCGCCACCGACGGGCACGCGCTGGTGATCCGCGGCTTCACCGCGTCCTACGACGCGATCCCGCTGACCGGGCTGCTCTCGCTCTCCCGGCTGGGCGAGGTCCTCACCACCGGCATCGGCGAGATGTTCCTGGCCTCGCTGCAGATCGCCGGGCCGCTGATCGCGGTGCTGTTCTGCGCGGACGTCGCGCTCGGCCTGCTGACCCGGGTCGCGCCCGCGCTGAACGCGTTCTCGCTCGGTTTCCCGGCCAAGATCCTGCTCACCGTCATGCTGGCCGGGATCGCGATCGGGATCCTGCCCGAGATGGTCGGCGAGGTCGTCGACCGGGCCGTCGAGGCCGTGATGGCCGTGGTCAGGACGTGACCCGTGTCCGGTGAGAAGACCGAGAAGCCGACACCGCAGAAGAAGAAACAGGCCCGCAAGGAAGGCCAGATCGCCCGCACCCCGGACCTCGGGGCCTGGGTCGGGATGCTGCTCGCCAGCATGATCCTGCCGATCGTCATCCGGAACATGATGGAGCGCGTCCGGACGCTGCTGGACAAGGCCGTCGACCTGATCGAGCACCCCGACCCCAACCGGGGCATGGGCCTGATGCACGACGTGCTGATGACCGTGCTCATCACGGTGGCCCCGCTCGCGCTCAGCATGCTGCTGGCCGGCGTCGGCGCGGCGACCGCGCAGGGCGGCATGAACTTCGCGACGAAGCTGCTCAAGCCGAAGTTCAGCAAGCTGAACCCGTTCTCCGGTCTGAAGAAGATCCTCGGCCCGCACGCGCTGTGGGAGGGCATCAAGACGATCGTCAAGAGCAGCGTGCTCGGCCTGGTGCTCTACTACTCGATCAAGGACCTGATCCCGGTGCTGATGGGCGGCGGCCAGATCCCCACCGAGGTGATCATCAGCGAGGTCGTGGACACCGTCGAGCGGCTGATCCGCTCGGCCGCGGCGGCCGGTCTGGTGATGGCCGCGGCCGACTACGCGGTGGCCAAGCGTCGCATCGACAAGCAGTTGCGGATGAGCAAGCAGGACATCAAGGAAGAGCACAAGAAGACCGAGGGTGACCCGCACATCAAGGGCGCGATCCGGGCCCGGCAGATGGCGATGTCCCGCAACCGGATGATGTCCGACGTCCCGAAGGCCGACGTCATCGTCACCAACCCCACGCACGTCGCGGTCGCGCTGCGGTACGACCCGCTGAAGGGCGCACCGCGGGTGGTGGCCAAGGGCAGCGGGACGATCGCCGACAAGATCCGCACGCTGGGCACCGAGAACCGGGTGCCGATGATCCAGGACGTCGGGCTGGCCCGGACGCTGTACAAGGCCTGCCAGATCGGCCAGGAGATCCCGCCCGAGCTCTACGCGGCGGTGGCGACCGTGCTGGCGTTCGTCATGTCGCTGAAGGCCAAGGGCGCGGCGGCCGGGACGCACAAGCTGCCGCCGAACCGACGCGCGGGTCTACCGGGGGACGCGGACGTCCCTTGATCGCGGCTCTTACTTGATCGCGGCTGACGTGGCCGTCGACCAGTCGACGGCCTCGAGGTAGCTGCGGGCCAGCACGGCGACCGAGAGCCGGCGGCTCTGCACCCGGCCCAGGCCCAGCCCGCCCGACTCGTACACGCGCACCGCGTTGAGCACCTGGCCGAACTCGCCCTCCTCGCCGGCCAGCGCGGCCGCCACCTCCTCGGTCAGCGGGAGATGGTCGGCCAGCTCTCCGGCGTCCACCCGAAGCAGGTCGGCGACGCCGGACAGCAGACCGATCGTGAAACCGACCTCGGCCGGGAGGTCGGTCTGCTTGGCGACGTTCTGCAGCCAGCGGCCCCGCACCATCGGGATCGACAGGTCGGCCTCGCCGGCCTGGGACAGGTCGCTGACGATCATCACCGCGAGCCACTGGCGCAGCCGTTCCAGGCCGAGGATCACCACCGCGTCCTGGATCGACGCGATCCGGCGCTTCTGCCCGGCCGAGGCCGAGTTGGTCGCCCGGAGCACGCGCAGGGCCAGGCCGGGGTCGGCCGCGACCACCGCCGACAGCGTCCCCAGATCGACGTCCGGGCTGGTCAGCATGCCCAGCAGCTCGAGCTGACGGGCCCGGTTGGGCGTGATCGCCTCGGCCGAGAACACCTCGGGCCGGCCGAGCAGGTAGCCCTGGAAGTAGTCGAAGCCGAGGTCGCGGGCGAACTGGTAGTCGTCGTCGGACTCCAGCCGCTCGGCCAGCAGCTTGATGCCCCGCTTGCGCTGCCTGGCGATCGCCACCCGCTCGGTGAGGACGTCCGGGTCGACGCCGGCGACCTCGAACTTGATGTACGTGGCGAACGGGAGCAGCCGGTCGTGGGCGGTGCCCCAGACGAAGTCGTCGAGCGCGATCGCGTAGCCGTCCCGGGCGAGCGCGGCGACGCCGGCGTACACCTCGTCGTCGACCTCGACGGTCTCCAGCACCTCGCAGACGGCGAGCTCCGGCGCGAACGGCAGCGGCAGCTCGCCGACCAGGAACTCCCTGGTCAGGTTGACGAACCCGAGTTTGTCCCCGACCAGCCGCTCGAGCCCGAACTCGGCGAACGTGTTGACCAGGACCCGGCTGGTGGCCGCGGCGGCCCGCTCGCTCGCGGTGGTCGCGCCCGGCTCGTCGCGGAACAGCATCTCGTAGGCGATCAGCCGACCGTCCCGGTCGACGATCGGCTGGCGCGCGACATAGAGCGTCCAGGTGTTGTCGGCTACCGGCTCGGCAGACACGGGGACTGGAGGCACGTCCTTGACATCGGCGCGGGCGCGAACGGGTCAAGTCAAAACCTGAAACCCTCAGGCCCCGGTGACGTCCGCCGATGGGACATTTCGCTAGGACGGCAGCGGGGAGCCCGACGGATCGGGCATGTCGTCGTACTCGCGGAGCGCCGTGAACCTGAAGGCGTTGGGGCCGTTCGCCGTCCCCGTCGGCATCGTGGGCATCATCGTGATGATGGTCGTCCCACTGCCGACCTTCCTGCTCGACATGCTGCTGGCGACCAACATCACGCTGTCGCTGGCGATCGTGCTGGTCAGCCTGTACGTCACGCGTCCGCTGGACTTCTCGATCTTCCCCGCGCTGCTGCTGGTCGCGACGCTGTTCCGGCTCGCGCTGAACATCTCCGCCACCCGACTGGTGCTGCTGGACGGGTTCGCCGGCCACGTCATCGAGGCCTTCGGGCACTTCGTCGTCGGTGGCTCGCTGATCATCGGCCTGGTGATGTTCCTGATCCTGGTCGTCATCCAGTTCCTGGTCATCACCAAGGGCGCCGAGCGTGTGGCTGAGGTCGGCGCCCGGTTCACCCTCGACGCGATGCCCGGTAAACAGATGGCGATCGACGCCGACCTGAACGCCGGCCTGATCGACGAGGGTGAGGCCCGCCGACGGCGCGAGGACGTCGCCGCCGAGGCCGACTTCTACGGGTCGATGGACGGTGCCTCGAAGTTCGTCAAAGGTGACGCGGTGGCGGCGATCGTCATCACCGCGATCAACCTCGTCGGGGGCATGACCGTCGGGATCCTGCAAAAGGGCATGGCTCCGATGGAGGCGGTCAACACCTACAGCCTGCTGAGCATCGGTGACGGCCTGGTGTCGCAGATCCCGGCGCTGCTGCTCTCGGTGTCGACCGGCCTGATCGTGACCCGCTCGGCGACGTCCGGCGACATGGGGACGTCGGTCGTCGCCCAGCTCGGGGCGCAGAAGCGGGCGATGCAGATCGCCGGCGGGGCCGGGCTGGCACTGTGCCTTATCCCAGGGCTGCCGAAGATGCCGTTCCTGGTGCTCGGCGGGTTGACGCTGTTCATGGCCCAGAAGCTCCCTTCGCCGGCCCAGAAGGCGGCCGAGGACGCGATCGAGCAGGCCGCGGCGGCGGCCCCGACCGGTCCGGCCCCGGACTCGCCCGAGGCGCTGCTGTCGGAGATGCGGGTCGACCCGCTCGAGCTGGCGCTGGCCCCGGACCTCGTCGACCTCGTCGACACGTCCGGCGGCGACCTGCTCGACCGGGTCCGCGCGCTGCGCCGGAAGGTCGCGCTCGAGCTCGGCATCATCATGCCGCCGGTGCGGACGCACGACGACCTGGACCTGCCGCTGTCCAGCTACGGGATCCGGATCAGCGGCGTCGAGGTCGCGCGCGGGCAGGCGCCGCCGGGCACCGCGCTGGCGATCGGCGACGGCCTCGAGGCGCTGCCCGGCCGGGCCGGTCACGAGCCGGTGTTCGGGCTGGAGGGCAAGTGGGTCCCGGCCGAGCTGCGGCACCAGGCCGAGATGATGGGCGCCACCGTGGTCGACCGGGCCTCGGTGGTGATCACGCATCTGGCCGAGGTCGTGCGCACCAACGCGTCGAGGCTGCTGGGCCGGGAGGACGTCCGGAACCTCACCGAGATGGTGAAGCGGTCGAACCCGGTGGTCGTCGAGGAGCTCACGCCGGCGCTGCTCAGCCTGGGCGAGATCCAGCGGGTGCTGCAGTCGCTGCTCGACGAGGGCGTCCCGATCCGCGACCTGGTGCGGATCTTCGAGTCGCTGTCGCTGGCCGCGAAGGCGGGCAGTACGCCGGACGGCCTGCTCGAGGCGGCCCGGAGCTCGCTCGGGCCGGCGATCGCCAACCTGTACGTGTTCGACGGCCGCCTGCCGGTGATGACGCTGGACCCGCAGATCGAGCAGATGCTGCTGGAGTCGCTGCGGCCGGGCGAGGGCGGGATCCAGCTCGGGGTGGACACCGCCCGGGCCGAGGCGCTGGTCACCGAGGCGCACCGGCTGTTCGACGCGGCCGAGCAGCGCGGGGTGACCGCGGTGCTGGTCTGCTCGCCGGTGCTGCGGCTGCCGCTGCAGCGGCTGGTGCGGTTGGCGACGCCGCGCCTCCCGGTCCTGTCGTACACCGAGATATCGGGCTGCTCGGCCCAGATCGAGACCGTGGGGGTGGTGGGCGGTGTCTACCCGGCTGTTGCTTGAGGGTCCGGATCTGGAGGAGTTGCTCGCTCAGATCAAGGAGGAGCACGGCGCGGCCGCGCGGATCGTGTCGGCGGAGCGGGTGCGGTCCGGGGGATTGGCCGGCTTCTTCGCGAAGCAACGGTTCGAGATCGCGGTCGACATTCTCGATCCGGAGGAGGCGCGGCCGGATTCGCCGGCCGTTCCGCCTACTGCGGAGGGGCTGGCCGGGTTGCTGGCGCAGGCCGAGGAGCAGGAACGGAAGCTCGATCAGGTCGATCGCGGGGTCGGGCGCGGGCGTGCGTCCGCCGGGCGCGGGGGCGAGGGGGCGGCCTCCGGGCGCGGGGGCGAGGGGGAAGCCGCCGGACGCGGGGGCGAAGGGGCAGCCGCCGGACGCGGGGGCGAAGGGGCAGCCGCCGGACGCGGGGGCGAAGGGGCAGCCGCCGGACGCGGGGGCGAAGGGGCAGCCGCCGGACGCGGGGGCGAAGGGGCAGCCGCCGGGCGCTGGGGCGAGGGGGCGGCTGAGCGTCCGTCGGGGAGTGCGGCGCGGTTTGCGCAGGTTCTCGCCGGGCGGGAGGCGCCCGTTCTGAACGGGGTGGGGGACGTCGTCGGGGAGCGGGAGCAGGCGGTCGTGCGGTTGGCCGAGAGGTCCCGCCGCCGCCCGGCCCCGCCGGCCGCGTCCGACCGGCCGGCCTCACCGGCACCGACCGAGGGCGGCCCGGACCGCGAGCCGTCCGCACGAGCCCCGCGAGGTGACCGGAATGCGCCCGGCCCGGACGCGCGGACCCCGGGCGG
>NZ_VIRS01000068.1 GCF_006912135.1 Cryptosporangium phraense
CAGAGGTCCCTGCGTCAAGTGTCCAGGATCAAGGGGCAAGGCCCTGCGGCCTGCGGCCTGCGGCCTGCGGCCTGCGGCCTGCGGCCCTGCGGCCTGCGGCCCTGCGGCCTGCGGCCCTGCGGCCTGCGGCCCTGCGGCCTGCGGCCCTGCGGCCTGCGGCCTGCGGCCCTGCGGCCTGCGGCCTGCGGCCTGCGGCCTGCGGCCTGCGGCTCCGGGTCAGCTGACTCGGGCGCTGGTGCTCGTCGAGGCTGCCGTCGCCGTGCCGGCGGCGACTCGGACCCGGTACGTCGCGGGCTTGAGCTTCGTGAACGACGCGACCCCGGCGGCCGACGACGTCTTCGTCGAAACCTTGACCCACGTCTTTCCGCTCCAGCGATCCAGCGTCACACCCTGCCGCGTCGCCGGCGTCACCGTCGCGGTCAGCGTTCCCTTCCCGGCCCGCAGCGTGGTCTTCGCGGTCGCGGTGTAGGTCGCCGTCGCGGTGCTGGAGGCCGTCGTCGTCGCGTCCGCGTCGTGGGTGAAGTAGACCGTCGTCGTGCCGGTCGCGATGCCGGTCCAGGTCACCGCGCCGGTTGCGGCGGTCGTGGTCGCGGTGCACCGCAGAGTGGGGGCCGGGAGCGTGCGGACGCAGACCGAAACGGCGGAGCCGCCGATCGCCTCGCCGGTGGACGCGTCGGTGAGCGTCGCGCGGACCGTCACCCGGGTCCCGGCGACGACCGTGGACCCCGCGCCGCTGGCCAGCCGGAACGCCGTGGCTACGGTCGGCGACGACCCGTCGCACGAAACCTGCCCGCACAGCGCCGCGTACGGGTTGATCAAGCCGTACCCGAACACGTCGTCCCGGCCGGCCGCGCCCAGGTCCGTCGCGGTGCTCTCCAGCGCGGTCGTGACCTGCGCCGGGGTCAGGCCCGGCGACACCGACTTCAGCAGCGCCGCCGTCGCGGCCACGTACGGCGTCGCCATCGAGGTGCCCGACATCGTCGCGTACTGGCTGCCCATGTACGTCGACAGGATGCTGACACCGGGCGCGGCCACGTCCACGTAGCTGCCGGTGTTGGAGAAGTCGGCGTCCTTGTTCGTGGAGTCGGTCGCCGCGACGCCGATCACGCCGGCGTCGGCGGCCGGGTAGCTGGTCGCGTTGCCGTCCTGGCGCTCGTTGCCGGCCGCGGCGACGACCGTGACGTTCTTGGACAGCGCGTACTGCACGGCCGACGAGGTCGCACCGGCCTCGGTGCCACCCACCGACAGGTTGATGACCTTCGCGCCCCGGTCGACGGCCTGGATGATGCCCTTGGCCATGTCCGAGTCGTAGCCGGAGCCGTCGGCGTCGAGCACCCGGATAGGCAGGATCTTCACGTTCGGCGCGAGGCCGGCCACCCCGATCTTGTTGTTCGCGACCGCGGCGATGATGCCGGCGACGTGCGTGCCGTGACCGTTCTCGTCGTTGCTGCCGTCGGTGCTCGCGGGCTTGTCGCCGACCAGGTCGATCCCCTTCAGCACCTGCCCGGCCAGGTCCGGGTGCGAGGCCTGCACCCCGGTGTCGATCACCGCGACCGTGACGCCGCTGCCGGTGGACTTCGTCCAGTCGGTCTCCGCCTTCAGCGTCGTCAGCGCCCACTGCCGGGAGCGCAGCGGGTCGTTGGTGGCGGCCGCGGTGGCGGTCCCGTCGTCGGTCAGGTGCACGACCTCGTCGACACCGACCGAGACGGTCGCCGCGTCCTGCTGGGCCGCGGCCACTGCGGCCGTCGCCGACGCGCGGCCGGTCACCGTCACACTGCTGACGCTCGGCCGCCCGCCGATCGTACGGACGCTCACGATCCTGACGGGCTGGTCGGCCCGAACGCCCGCGACGATCCGAGCCGGGTCGGCACTGACGCTCGCGGCCTTGACCGCCCACGTCCGGACGGAAGCGCCCGCGCCGGCGACGGACCCGCTCGCCCCGGCGACGGACCCGCTCGCCCCGGCGGCGGCGTCGGCGACCGACCCCCCGGCCCCCCGGAGGGTGGGGGAGACGGCCGCGGCCGGCGTGATCGTCGTCACCGAAGAGCCCGAACCGGACGCGACCGCGGCGGAGGGCCCCGCGGCCACGAGTACAGCCCCGGCCACCGCGCCGGCCACCACCGTCAAGCCGGCAACCCCGGCCGTGAACCGCGCGCGGCGCGACGAACTACGGACGGAACGGCGGTTACGACCGGTCACGGATCGACTCCTCGAAAAACGACTTCCGACCCACGTCCATGTGGGCTTCGTGAGTCAGTCGACGCAGGTCGCAGCCGTCTGAGGCCCGGGCCGGGGCTGCGCCCTGGCCGGAACCGGAGTGCTCCGGACCCGCACCCGACGCAGTGGCCCGGGCCACCGCGGCCCTAGCGGTCGCCCCCGAAGCGCGCCGGGATGGCAGCATGGGCGGGTACGGACCGACGGCGAGCAGCGGAGGGGAGGCCGGATCGTGCCCGAGGCAACAGACGCGGTCGCCGATCCACCGGTGACGGCCCGGGTCCTCACCGTCCCGAACGCGCTGAGCGCGCTGCGCCTGCTGGGCGTGCCGGTGTTCATCTACCTGGTGCTCGTGCTGCACGCCGACCTGCTGGCCCTGCTCGTGCTCGTGGTCAGCGGGTTCTCCGACTGGCTGGACGGCGCTCTGGCCCGGGCCTGGGGCCAGGTCAGCCGCATCGGGCAGCTGCTCGACCCGCTGGCCGACCGGCTCTACGTGTTCACGACCGTGCTGACGTTCGCGATCCGCGGCATCATCCCGTGGTGGCTGGCGCTGGCCCTGATCGTCCGGGACGGCGTGCTCTGGATCGCGCTGCTGTTCCTGCGCCACTACGGCTACGAGGCGCTGCCCGTGCACTACGTGGGCAAGGCCGCGACGTTCAACCTGCTCTACGCGTTCCCGCTGCTGCTGCTGGGCGGGCAGGACGGCATCGTCGGCACGATCGCGATGCCGATCGGCTGGGCGTTCGCGATCTGGGGCGTGGGGCTGTACTGGTGGGCCGCGGCCCTGTACGTCTTCCAGACCGGGCAGCTCGTCCGGCTGGCCCGCCGCGAGACCGTCAGGGCGGCCGGGTGACGACACCACCCAGGGAGACGGAGACCGGCTTCCGGTTGTTCGGCAAGGGCGCGCCGCCCTCTCCCGGCCTCACGATGCTGGCCGACCTGATGAACAACCACCTCGACCCCGGCTACGCCGCGGCCGCGCGGCGCCGGGAGACCGGTGAGCCGCCGTCCCGGTTCGCCACCCGCAGCCGCGGTGTGCTGACGATCGCCTGCGCCGCCGTCATCGGCGTCATCCTGGCGATCGCCTACCGCGAGACGGTCGCCACCGCGCCCGCCGCGGCGGTGACCCGGGACGCGCTGACCGCCGAGATCGGCCGCGCCCAGGACGACACCGACGCCCTGCAGCGCACCGCCGACCAGCGCCGGGAGCAGGTCGCGGCCGCCCAGGACTCCGCGGTCTCGAACAGCTCCTCGGGCCGCGCGCTGACCCGCCGGGTCCGGGACGCCGAGGCGCTCACCGGGCTCGGGCCGGTCAAGGGGCCGGGCATCGTCATGCAGGTGTCCGACGGCGAACCGCCCCGCGACCCGGTCACCGGGGCCGAGGTCGGCGACGCCGAGGCCTACCTGGTGCAGGACACCGATCTGCAGCTGCTCGCGAACGCGATCTGGGCGGCCGGGGCCGAGGCGATCGCGGTCGACGGGCAGCGGCTGACCGCGCTGTCGGCCATCCGGTCGGCCGGATCCGCCGTCCTGGTCGATTTCCGGCCGGTCGACAACCCGTACACGATCACCGCGGTCGGCGACTCCGACGACCTGTACCGGCAACTGCTGCGGGCACCGGCCGTGCGCCGGTTCCAGACGTACGTCAAGGACTACAAGATGGGGTTCGACCTGCGCCGCGAGGATTCGCTGCGCCTCCCGGCCGGTCCGGAGCCGGAGCTGCGGGTGGCGGCGCCGCCGTCCCCGTCGTCGTCCGGGGCCCCGGGGGCGTCCCCGACGACGTCGACCGGCGCGGCCGCGTCGACGCCACCCCCTGACTCCCCGTCCCCCTCGTCTTCCGGAGGTGCCGATTGATCCCCGCGGTGGCGCTGGTCGTCGGCATCGTCGTCGGTCTCGTGTTCAAGCCGGCCGTCCCGACCGGGCTCGAGCCGTACCTGCCGATCGCGGTCGTGGCCGCGCTGGACGCGGTGTTCGGCGGTATCCGGGCCCGGCTGGACGGCATCTTCGACGACAAGGTGTTCGTCGTCTCGTTCGTGTCCAACGTCCTGGTGGCCGCGCTGATCGTGTACCTCGGCGACAAGCTCGGGGTGGGCGGTCAGCTGTCGACCGGGGTCGTGGTCGTGCTCGGGGTCCGGATCTTCGGGAACGTGGCGGCGATCCGGCGCCACATCTTCCGCGCATGACGGGCCCGGACGACCTGCCCCGCCAGCGCGAGCAGGACCCGGCCGGCTCCCGGCCCGATCCGACCAGGCCCGATCCGACCAAGCCCGATCCGACCATGCCCGATCCGGACGAGACGGTCACCGAAGCGATCACGCTTCCCGTGGCGTCCGCGTCCGCGTCCGCGTCGAGCGCATCGACGGCGGGAAGCGCGGCGGGTGCGCCGCCCGCGGCCGCCGGCCCCGCGCCCGCGGCCGGCGCCACCGCGGACGACGCCTCCCCGGACGGCGGCAGCGCTCCCGCCGAGCGCGGCCGCGGCACCGCCGAGGGCGGCCGCGGCACCGCCGAGGGAACCGGTCTCACCGGCGACGGTGGCCGGGAGATCGTGCGGGCCGGGAGCGTCGGCGGGCCGTCGCCCGCGCACCGGGACCCGGCCGAGACCTCGCGGCGGCAGTGGTGGATGAAGGCCGCCGCGGTCGCGCTCTGCGCGCTGCTCGGGCTGAGCCTGGCCGCGCAGCTGCGCCGCAACCAGCAGGACGGGCAGCTCTCCGGCGCGCGTCAGGAAGACCTGGTCCGGATCCTCGACGAGCTGGACAGCCGTCAGCAGCGGCTGCAGACCGAGATCAGCGACCTCGAACAACGGCGGCAGGCCCTCACCACCGAGGCCGAGGGGTCGGAGACGGCCCAGCGCGACCTGGAGGAGCGGGCCACCGAGCTCGGCATCCTGGCCGGCACGACCCCGGCCGTCGGCGACGGGCTGCGGCTGGTCTTCCGGCCCGGCCGCACGCCGCTGCGGGCCGAGGTGATCCTGGACGCGGTCGAGGAGCTGCGCGGGGCCGGGGCCGAGGCGATGCAGATCTCCGGCCAGAGCGGCGGGACCGTGCGGATCATCGCGTCGACCGCGTTCCTCGACGTCGACGACGATCTGCTGGTCGGCGACAAACGGCTCACCGGGCCGTACACGCTGCTGGCGATCGGGGAGCCGCAGACGATGCGGGCCGCGCTCGTCATCCCCGGTGGTGTCGTCGACTCGGTCGAGGGCGCCACCGGTACGGTGCAGATCACCACCCCGGATCCGGTCTCCGTGAGTGCGACGCTCTCGCCGGCGTCGCCGCGGTACGCCGAGCCGGTGGACTGACCGTCAGACCGTGTGACCCTCCTTGACGTGTGAAAGGAACCACCTCCGTGATCCCCGACGATCTGCGGTACACCGCCGAGCACGAATGGATCCGCGCGACCAGCGGGAGCATCGTCCGGATCGGCATCACCGACTACGCCCAGGACTCGCTCGGCGACATCGTCTTCGTGCAGCTCCCGGAGGTCGGCAACTCGATCACGGCCGGCGAGGCGGTGGGCGAGGTCGAGTCGACGAAGAGTGTGTCCGACGTGTACGCGCCGGTGAGCGGCACCGTGACCGCGAAGAACGAGGCACTCGACGACCAGCCGGAACTCGTCAACGGCGAGCCCTACGGCGGGGGCTGGATGCTCGAGATCGAGCTCGACGACCCGAGCGTCCTGGACGGGCTGCTGAGCGCCGACGAGTACCGCGAGCTGACGGAGAAGGACTGACGCGCGGGCGCTTACCTGCTTGCACTAGGCTTCGTGGGTCGAACACCGGTCGCGAGGCGGGTGGTCGTCCCCTCACTGTGACCTGGTCTGCCAGACTGGGCCGCAGTTCTGCGACAAGACTTCAGACTGGGAGGCGATCGAACTTGAAGGGTGCCCCTCCAGCATCCGCTCCGCTGTGCCCGCGGGCCCTAGACGCCGGAGGTGTGCGGTGAGCCGCCATTCCGAGGACGATCAGCAGCAGGTGGACGTCACCTCGACGATGATCCTCGGCGCCATCGACGACGTCGTCGAGGCGTCGGAGGCCGGCGGGGGGAGCGACCCCGAAGGTACCCGGATCGCGGAGAGCCTGCCGCCCGGTTCGGCGCTGCTCGTGGTCCGGCGCGGCCCCAACGCGGGGAGCCGGTTCCTCCTGGACAGCGACGTCACCACGGCCGGTCGTCACCCGGAGAGCGACATCTTCCTCGACGACGTGACGGTGTCGCGCCGGCACGCCGAGTTCCGCCGCGAGGGTGGCGTCTTCGTCGTCCGCGACGTCGGGAGCCTGAACGGCACCTACGTCAACCGGGAGCGGGTCGAGTCGGCCACGCTCGCCAACGGCGACGAGGTGCAGGTCGGCAAGTTCCGGCTGGTCTTTCTCTCGGGCCCGCGAGTCGCTCCGTGACGGCGTCCGGGAACGCGCGGGCCTTCTTGAGCATCGGCGAGGTTCTCGCCCAGCTCCGGCCGGAGTTCCCGGACACCACGATCTCCAAGCTCCGGTTCCTCGAGTCCGAAGGGCTCGTGGAACCGGAGCGCACGCCGGCCGGGTACCGCAAGTACTCGAGCGAGGACGTCGCCCGGCTCCGGTACGTGCTGGCCGCGCAGCGGGATCAGTACCTCCCGCTGCGCGTGATCCGCGAGCACCTCCAGTCGATGGGCGGGGGTGTCCCGGTGCAGAACCCGCGCGCGCTGGTGGAGGAGGAGGCGCTTCCGTCTGCGGGCGATTTCTCCCGACCTGAGATTGATGTCCGACTTTCGCGCTCGGACCTGCTCGACCGGACCGGCATCAGCGACGCCCAGCTCAAGCAGATCGAGAGCTACGGCCTGATCACCGCCCGCGGAGCCGGCTGGTACGACGCCGACGGGCTGGCGATCGCCGAGGCGGTGGCGCGGATGGCCGAATTCGGGCTGGAGCCACGTCATCTTCGGGGGTACAAGACCGCCGCCGACCGCGAGGTGGGCCTGTTCGAGCAGGTCGTCGCGCCGGTCGCGCGGCAGCGCGGGCCGGAGGCGAAGGCTCGGGCCGAGGAGACCGTCCGGGAGCTCGCGGCGCTCTCGCTGCGGTTGCACACGGCGCTCGTCCAGGCGCGCCTGCGCGGGCCTCTCGGGGGTTGATCCTCGGCCCCCCGCCGACGGGCCGAGTGTGGGCGGGACGTGTACGTTCGACAGAGGCAAGCTGGGGGCTCTCAGCGTCCCCGCGCGCGCGAGTGCAGAGGCTGGGTGAGGTACGGGTGAAGGAGCTCAACGTCGTCGGTGTGCGGGTCGAGCTACCGAACAACCAGCCGATCGTCCTCCTCAAGGAGGTCGCGGGGGATCGTTACCTGCCGATCTGGATCGGGCCGGTCGAGGCGACCGCCATCGCGTTCGAGCAGCAGGGGGTCCGGCCGACCCGGCCGTTGACCCACGATCTCCTGCGTGACGTTCTGGGCGCGCTGGAAGCGCCGCTGCGCAAGGTCGAGATCGTCGAGCTGCGTGACAACGTGTTCTACGCCGAGCTGGTGATCGGCGACGGGGTGCGGGTGAGCTCGCGCCCCTCGGACGCGATCGCGCTGGCTTTGCGGGTCGGCGTCACGATCACGTGCGCGGAAGCGGTGCTCGAGGAGGCCGGCATCATCATCCCGGACGAGCAGGAGGACGAGGTCGCGAAGTTCCGCGAGTTCCTCGACACGATCTCGCCCGAGGACTTCGCGGGCTCCTGAGCGCGGGCTCCTGAGCGTCTTTCAGAAAAATAGGGGTTCGTGCACAAGCTTGGTTGAGTGTTCCGGGCATTATGCCCTATTTCGAGGTACTGTAATCCGCTGAGCGCATCCGGAAGGTCGCGACACGCCGTCGTCGGACGTTGACCGGTGTTCACCGCCCTCTTACCGTCGAGGTCTCGGGGGCACAGTGGATCGGCACACGCGCGGAGGTCAGCGGTGGTCAAGCGCGACGGTACGGCCGGCCAGGCCGAGCTCCCGGTTTCCGGGGGCCTCGCCGGGGCGCCGACCGCGCCCCTGCACCCTACGTACGACGGTCAGGGCGTCCTGTTCGAGCCTGAGGCGTCGTCGCCGGACGAGAACGTCGGGTACCGCGGGCCCACCGCCTGTCACGTCGCCGGCATCACGTACCGGCAGCTCGACTACTGGGCCCGCACCGGGCTGGTGGAGCCGAGCATCCGGGGCGCGCAGGGTTCGGGCTCGCAGCGGCTGTACTCGTTCCGCGACATCCTGGTGCTCAAGATCGTGAAGCGGCTGCTCGACGCCGGGGTCTCGCTGCAGAACATCCGGCTGGCGGTCGACCAGCTCCGGGCCCGCGGGGTCGAGGATCTCGCCCGCATCACGCTGCTCTCCGACGGCACGACCGTGTACGAGTGCACGTCGCCGGAGGAGGTCGTCGACCTGCTCCAGGGCGGTCAGGGCGTGTTCGGGATCGCGGTGGGCGGGGCGTTCCGCGAGATCGAGGGTTCGCTGGCCAAGCTGCCCGGTGAGCGCGCGAACGGCTCCCCGGCCCCGGCGACCCGCCCCGACGACGACGAACTCTCGAGGCGTAGGGCTCGTCGAACCGGGTAAGGTTCGTTTCACGTCAGTACCCGTACGGGAGAGTTCCTGGGCAGCCAGTCCCAGGGCGCCGAAGGAGCAACCTCCCCGGAACCTCTCAGGCCTCAGGACCGTGCGGTGGGCGGCCACGCCCGGACGACTCTGGAAAGCAGGCGCACTGTCGCGCCTCACCGACGGTGCAAGCCCCCGCGCGGGTGAAGCTCTCAGGTACCGATGACAGAGGGGGAGACCGGTCCGTTGTGTTCCCACACCCCCGGAGCTCCCTGTCATGACCGATCGTCCTTCGCTCGCGTCGCTGTCCACTCCGTTCGCGCGTCGTCACATCGGGCCGTCCGCCGCTGAGGTGTCGACGATGCTCGACGTCGTCGGTCAGCCGTCGGTCTCGGCGTTGCTGTCCGCGGCGATCCCGGCGTCGATCCGCCTGGAGGAGGGCCTCGACCTGCCGGCCGCGGTCTCCGAGGCCGAGGCGACCGCCGCGCTGCGCGCGCTGGCCGCCCGCAACCGGCCGATGACCCAGATGATCGGCCTCGGCTACTCCGACACGATCACCCCGCCGGTGATCCGCCGCAACGTCCTCGAGAGCCCGGCCTGGTACACGGCCTACACGCCCTACCAGCCGGAGATCTCCCAGGGCCGGCTCGAGGCCCTGTTGAACTTCCAGACCGTCGTCAGCGACCTGACCGGCCTGCCGGTCGCCGGTGCCTCCTTGCTGGACGAGGCGACCGCGGCCGCCGAGGCGATGACGCTCGCGCGCCGGGCGGCCAAGAAGATTCGCTCGAACGTTTTTGTCGTCGATCCGGACGTGCACCCGCAGACCCTTGCGGTGCTGCGGACGCGGGCGGAGCCGCTGGGTATTTCTTTGGTGGTTTCGTCGTCGCTGCCGGAATCGGAGTTCTTCGGAGTGCTGGTGCAGTACCCGGGCAGCTCGGGGATGTTGCGGGATCCTTCGTCGCTGATCTCCGAGGCCCACTCGCGGGGGGCGCTCGTGGCGGTGGCGGCCGACCTGCTCGGGCTGTGCCTGCTGCGCTCGCCGGGGTCGCTGGGCGCCGACATCGCGGTGGGGTCGGCGCAGCGGTTCGGCGTGCCGCTCGGATTCGGCGGCCCGCACGCGGGCTACATGTCGGTCTCTTCCGGGCTGGCCCGGTCGCTGCCGGGGCGTCTGGTCGGGGTCTCGCGGGACGCCGCCGGCGCGCCCGCCTACCGGCTCGCGCTGCAGACCCGCGAGCAGCACATCCGCCGGGAGAAGGCCACCAGCAACATCTGCACCGCGCAAGTGCTGCTGGCCGTCATGGCCGGCGCCTACGCGGTCTGGCACGGCCCCGAGGGGCTGAAGCAGATCGCGCTGCGCACGCACCGGATGGCCGCGGTGCTGGCCGCCGGTTTGGGCGCGGCCGCCCAGACCGAGACGTTCTTCGACACGGTCCGCGTCTCGGTGCCCGGCCGGGCCTCCGAGGTCGTCGCGACGGCCGCGTCGGCCGGCGTCAACCTGCTCCAGGTCGACGACGACACGGTCGGCGTCTCCTGTGACGAGACCACGACGGTCGAGCACCTGCGCGTCGTCTGGACGGCGGTCGGGCTCGACGTGACCGCGCTCGACGTGCCGGCGCTGGACGTCGCCACCGCGGACGCGATCCCGGCGTCGCTGGTGCGGAGCGATGCTTTCCTGGGGCACCCGGTGTTCTCGGAGCACCGCTCGGAGACCGCGATGCTGCGGTACCTGCGCCGGCTGTCCGATCGCGACTACGCGCTCGACCGGGGGATGATCCCGCTCGGGTCGTGCACGATGAAACTGAACGCGACGACCGAGATGGAGCCGGTCAGCTGGCCGGAGTTCGCGAACATCCACCCGTTCGCGCCGGAGTCGCAGACCGCGGGGTATACGGCGATGATCGCCGACCTGTCCCGGTGGCTGGCCGAGGTGACCGGGTACGACGAGGTCTCGCTGCAGCCGAACGCCGGCTCGCAGGGGGAGTTCGCCGGGCTGCTGGCCATCCGGGCCTACCACCGCGACCGCGGCGAGGCGCACCGGGACGTCTGTCTCATCCCGTCGTCGGCGCACGGCACCAACGCGGCTTCGGCCGTGATGGCGGGGTTGCGGGTCGCCGTCGTGGCCTGTGACGCCGACGGGAACGTAGATCTCGCCGATCTGCGCGCGCAGATCGATGCCCATCGCGACGATCTGGCCGCGCTGATGGTGACGTACCCGTCGACGCACGGGGTGTACGAGCAGACGATCACCGAGGTCTGTGCGCTGGTGCACGACGCCGGCGGCCAGGTGTACGTCGACGGGGCGAACCTGAATGCGCTGCTCGGGTTCGCCAAGCCGGGCAAGTTCGGGGCCGACGTCAGCCACCTGAACCTGCACAAGACGTTCTGCATCCCGCACGGCGGAGGCGGCCCGGGAATCGGCCCGGTCGCGGTGCGCTCGCACCTGGCGCCGTACCTGCCGAACCACCCGCTGCGCGCCGACGCGGGCCCGGCGACGGGACCGGGGCCGGTCTCGGCCGCGCCCTGGGGCTCGGCCGGCATCCTGCCGGTGCCGTGGATCTACCTGCGCCTGATGGGCGCCGAGGGCCTGGCCGCGGCGACCGGCGCGGCCGTGCTGGCGGCCAATTACGTGGCCGCGCGGCTGCGCGACTCGTTCCCGGTGCTCTACGCGGGCCAGGGCGGCCTCGTGGCCCACGAGTGCATCCTCGACCTGCGCCCGTTGACCAAGTCGACCGGCGTGACCGTCGACGACGTGGCGAAGCGTCTGATCGACTACGGGTTCCACGCCCCGACGATGTCGTTCCCGGTGGCCGGGACCCTGATGGTGGAGCCGACCGAGTCCGAGGACCTGGCCGAGCTCGACCGCTTCTGCGACGCGATGATCGCGATCCGGGCCGAGATCGAGTCGGTCGCCGCGGGTACGTGGCCGGCCGACGACAACCCGCTGGTCAATGCCCCCCACACCGCGGCGATGGTGACGGGGGAGTGGGATCACCCGTACGACCGGGCGCTGGGGGCGTTTCCGTCGGGCCGGAGTGCGGACAAGTACTGGCCGCCGGTGCGGCGGATCGATGGGGCGTTCGGCGACCGGAACCTGGTCTGCTCCTGCCCCGCGCCGGAGGCGTTCGCGTCGATCTGAGGCGGGAGTGTCGTTGGGGTCGGTCGATTGCGGTGACGGAGGTTGGCTGACTGGGGTGCGGGTGGGCTCCGGATCTGGCCGGGTGGCGCCGGCTGCGCCGGGAGCTGGGCGTTATGGAGGTCGCGTCGCTCGGTTTGGGGGAAGGAACTGGGCGCCTTCGGACCGGCTGGGGGCCTTCGGTCGGGCTGGGGGCCTGCGGCCCGGCTGGGGCCTCCGGGCCTGCGGCCCGGCTGGGGCCTCAGGCTTGGGTGAGCGCCGTCGGACCGGCTGGGCGCGTTCGGACGGGATTTAGCTCGCGCGAGTGCGCCCGTGTCACGCGGGTGCGCCCACCTGACCGGGGCGCGTCTGGGGGCCTTCGGCCCGGCTGGGGCCTCCGACCGGCTGGGGCCTCCGGCTTGGGTGAGCGCCGTCGGACCGGCTGGGCGCATTTGGACGGGATTTAGCTCGCGCGAATGCGCCCGTCTCGCGCGGGTGCGGCCACCTGACCGGGCGCGTCTGAGAGCGGCGGAGCGCGGAGCGCCGCGCGGCGGCGGGTGAGCCAGCACAGCGCGCTGATCCATCGCTGAAGCCCCCCGCGCGGCAACGCGGGGCCTTGGGGGCGTGGGACCGAGGTAGGTGGGGGCGGCGCGCCTGCCATCGAAAGCGTGGCGGCGACCGTCTGCATCGCGAGGTCCGGGAGTGGGGACGCTGCGCGCGGCCTCGTGGGCTCTTGGTGCTCGTCTGGGGTGCGGGGCGCGGAGGCGTGGTCGTGCGGGATGCGCGGCCCGGAGGCGCGCTCGTGTGGGATGCGCGGCGCGGAGGCGCGGTCGTGCAGAATGCGCGGCGCGGAGGCGCGGTCGTGCGGAAAGCGGGGCCCGGAGGCGTGGTTGTGCGGGGGCGTGGCGCGGGGGCTGGGTGATTGTGCGGGGTGCGCGGCCCGGAAGGGGCGAGGGCGGTGGTGCAGCGGCGCAATGCGGAGGATGACAGGGGTGGGCGGACATGCGACTGGGCCGGGGCTTCTGCGCCTCGGCCCAGCAATTTCAGTGGAAGCTGCGCCCCGGCGGGACCGAAGCATCCGGCGGCCCTTGCGGCGGCGACCCCCTGGCGGCGGCCCGCAGCCGGGCCCTCGTGCGGCGACCCCTCCGGCGGCGGCCCAACGGCGGCGGCCTTCTGCGGCGGCCTCGGCCCCGGCCCCCG
>NZ_VIRS01000069.1 GCF_006912135.1 Cryptosporangium phraense
GGGGCCGCCGGGTGCGGGGCCGCCGGGGTGCGGGGCGCGGGGCTATGGAGGCGCTGGGCGAGGGCGCGGCGGTAGAGCGCTGGCTCGCGGTGAGCGTGGCCCCGCTGCCTGGTGCGGCAGAGCGTTCGCCGCGGCGGTAGGCCCGCCGCAGCCGCGGTCCCGCCTGAGCGGTGGTTTGGCTGAGCCGTGGTGCGCCTGAGTGGTGGGCCCGCCTGAGCGGTGGGCCCGCCGGAGCGGGGCACCTGGGCCTGCCTCAGCGGGGTCTGGCGGAGCGGTGGCCCGCCGAGCTGACGCCATCGGCCGGCGCGGCGGCCGAGTCCCTGACCGGCAAGGATGCGTCGCCACCGCTGCTGAACCGGCCGCCAGGCAAGAGCAGTCGCCGCCGGCGCAGACCGACCCGCCACGCAGGCACACACACCACCGCGACGCTTGACGCATCCCTTGTAGGCGCATCTCCCGCCGACGCGCTCGCCACATCGGATAGCCGCCGTGGACAGAGCATTCCCCCGCCGACCAAACCGGTGCGACGGTACAGCTTCCTCGGAGCCGCTCGCCTCGGACGCAACCACGCCCGCCTCGCACATCGACATCCGTCGCCGGACTGATACCCGGCGCACGAGCAAGCGCGCCGCCGCGGACGCATCGTCACGACCGACCGCACCCACCGCGGGCACAGAGGCATCCAACGCGGCCTCACCCCGCCACCGCCCCGGCATCTGGCGGAGCCTGGCGCCGCATCCGCAGGAACGCCCTGGCTACCACCAGCCGCCGTATTGAGATCAAGCGCGCCGAATCGTGGTCCACCCCCGCCTCGACCACTCGCGCAGCCCTTCGAGCCGGACAACTGCTACGCCGTCGGCGCCTTGCGGCCCGACTGCCGCTACCGAATCAAGGTGCGCCGACCAAATATCCCTCCATCCCAGAGTGCGAGCAGCGCCGCGTCGACCAGCGACCTCGTCACGATCGACACCACTGCTGTGGGCGGTGCGCACGATGCGAGGGCCGCCTCCGCCGCGGGAGATGCCTCCGCCGCGAGGGGTGCATCGGCAAGCGCCGGTGTCTCCGCCACCGGCGGAGGCCCGCCGAGCCCCGCCGAGCCCTCGCGAAATTCCAAACACCACTACGCCACGAACGCCGCCCGAAACCGCTCCAGATCGGCGTCCGAATAGCCGTGAGCGACCAGCCACCCACCACCCCCACCGAACACCGTCGTCAGCTGCTCCAAGAACTCGACCATCGTCTGAGCGCGCGCGTGACGCGAGTCCTCCGGCAGGGTGCGCGGGTGCGGCGGGAGGACGCCGCCGTTGGCGGCGGTCAGCCGGCGGACCACGCGCTCGACGATCGCGTCCATGTTGGCGTCGGTCATCGCGTAGTCAGCGGCGATCGCGTCGCGCTCGACGCCGACCGCGTCGAGCAGGATCGCGACCAGCGTGCCGGTGCGGTCCTTGCCCGCGGCGCAGTGCACCAGCGCCGGTTGCCGCCCCGGGTCGGTGAGCAGGCGCGCCGCGGCCACGACCCCCTCCGCGCCGGTGCCGAGATAGCCCAAGTAGTGGCCGGACATGCTGCCCCGCAGCAGCTCCGGCACCACCATTCCGACGCCGGGGTCGCTGCTCATCGGGTGGTTCGCGTACTCGAGACCGGCCGTCTGGAGCGGGCCGACGCCGTCGCGTTCGGTCTCCTCGACCGACCTCAGGTCCACTATCTGGCGCAGGCCTCTCACGCCGACCAGCTCCTCGACGTCGGCCGGGGTCAGCTCGCTGGGCGCATCCGACCGGTAGAGCAGGCCGAACCGGGTCTGTCTACCGTCGACCGTGGGAAGGCCACCGAGGTCCCGGACATTGCTCGCACCCTGCAGGGTCACGACCCGCTCGGCCATGAATCCACCTTAGGACCTCCGCCGCTCGGACGAGGCCGATGCCCGAACCTCTGGCCAGAGCCGTTCACCTTCTGGGTCAGCTGACCGAGTTACCAGTCGCTAGCGGGCCGACGCGTCGTTAGAACTGATGAGGGTCGAGACCGGAGGGGGAACGATGAAGGAATCGACGGTGCTGGTGGAGTTCGCGAGCCCGAACGCGCGCGCTAGGGTGACCCGTCGTCAGGGCGGCCGGTCGCCGGTGACCGACGACGGCGCTCCCGGGGGTGACCTGAGATGGCTGGTCCGGCTCGTGCCCGCGCTCGTCGTCGCAATGGCGCCCCGACACTGACCGGCCCCATGCCCGACGCCGCCGATGGCGCCGCCGCCGCCGACAAAGCCGCCGCCGCCGACAAAGCCGCCGACGACGCCAGCGACAAAGCCAACAAAGCCGACGACCTCGACGCCGGCCTCACGCCCGAGGAACGGAAAGCAGAACAACTGGCCGCACGGGAGGCGCTCCGGCGCCTCCACGTGCCGGTCGACGGCGTCTGCGACTGGTGCGGCGAGCCCTTCCCCTGCCCCGACTCGCAGGGGCCGTAACAGAGCTGTTCGCCGATCTGTCACTCCTGGTTCCGGACGATATGGGCTAATAACCGGAGTGACCAGAGAGGACAGAATGGTGCGAAGGACAACAGCCGCTGCGGCGGGCGCGGTGTTCACGGCCGCGATGCTCAGCAGCGCACCCGCCCACGCGGCGACCGCGACACGCATCCACGACGTGCAGGGCGCGGCGCACCTGTCGCCGCTCCGCGGCACCGCGGTCAGCGTCCCCGGGATCGTCACGGCCAAGGCGTCCAACGGCTTCTACCTGCAGGACCCGCAGCCCGACCGGGACGCGCGCACGTCCGAGGCGATCCTGGTCTTCACCGGCTCGGCTCCGACGGTCGCCGTCGGCGACGCGGTGACGGTCGAGGGCACGGTCAGCGAGTTCCGCCCCGGCGGGGCGGACGGCGTCGCCAACTTGACGACGACCGAGCTCACCAGCCCGACGGTGACCGTCACGTCGTCGGGCAACCCGCTCCCCAAGGCCACCGTGCTGCACCCGCCGACGTCGGTCATCGAGAACGACGCCCATGGGGACGTCGAGCAAGCCGGCACATTCGACCCGGCGCAGGACGGCCTCGACTACTACGAGTCGCTCGAGTCGATGCGGGTCACGGTCGCCAACGCCCAGGCCGTCGGACCGACCAACTCGTTCAACGAACTCCCGGTCGTCACCAGCGGCGCCGGGCCCCGCAGCGCCCGCGGCGGCATCGTGCTCCGTCCGAACGACGCCAACCCCGAGCGGATCATCCTCGACGACGGGCTCGGCTTCACGCCCCCGAAGGTCGACGTCGGCGCCAGAGCGACCACGGCGCCCACCGGCGTGGTCAGCTACAGCTTCGGCAACGTCAAGATCGCGCTCACCGCCGCCACCACGTTCACCGGGACGCTCAAGCCCGAGACGACCAGGGCCGACACCGGCACCGAGCTCTCGATCGGCACGTTCAACGTCGAGAACCTCGACCCGGGCGACCCGCCCGCGAAGTTCGCGCGGCTGGCGTCGATCATCGTCACCAACCTGCGCGCGCCCGACGTCCTCGCCCTGGAAGAGGTGCAGGACGACACCGGGGCCACCGACGACGGGACGGTCGCGGCCGACCAGACCTACGCGAAGCTGATCGCCGCGATCACCGCGGCCGGCGGGCCGGCCTACCAGTACCGGCAGATCGACCCGGTCGACGACCAGGACGGCGGCGAGCCCGGCGGCAACATCCGGGTCGGCTTCCTGTTCGCCCCGAGCCGCGGGGTGACGTTCGCCAACGCTCCGGCCGGCGACTCCACCACCCCGGTCGCGGTCTCCGGTGGGCACCTGACGCTCAACCCCGGCCGCATCGACCCGGCGAACGACGCCTGGGCCGACAGCCGCAAGCCGCTGGTCGGCGAATTCGTCTACCGTGGACAGCACGTCTTCGTCATCGCCAACCACTTCGCCTCGAAGGGCGGCGACCAGCCGCTGTTCGGCCGCTTCCAGCCGCCCGCGACCCCGAGCGCGACGAAGCGGACCGCCCAGGCCCGGCTGGTCAACGACTTCGTGAAGAAGCTGCCGGCCGGCGCCCGGATCGCGGTCATCGGTGACCTCAACGACTTCGAGTTCTCCACCGCGGTGAAGACCGTGGCCGGGACCCAGCTGATCGACCTGCCGGCCACGCTGCCGGTCTCGCAGCGCTACACGTACGTGTTCGACGGCAACTCCCAGGTGCTCGACCACATCCTGCTCAGCAAGGCCGCGGCCCGCTCGTACTCGTACGACATCGTGCACGTGAACGCCGAGTACGCCGACCAGGCCAGCGACCACGACCCGCAGCTGGTGCGCCTGAAGATCAGTTGAGCGCGAAGGCGCCCAGATCCTCCAGGCGCCGCAGGAACGGCCCGGCCGGGAACGCCTCGGCCGGGCTGTGCACTCCCGAGGACGCCCCCGGCGCCTTGCCGTCGAGCGCCAGATCGAGCGCGGCCTCGACCGACGCCACCGCGCCGGCCCACCAGATGTCGTGGCCGGTGAGGTGGGTCAGCCGGTGCCCGGACGCGGTCCGCACGTCGACGGCCACCGTGAACGCGGTCTGCGCCCGCTCGGCCGCGTCGACGTGTTCGCTGGTGAAGACCTGCGGCTCGGCGAACGTGCTCGCGGTGAGCAGTACCTCGACGTCGCGGGTCGGCACGTGCCGGGGGATCGTCACCGCATCGCCGGTCGGGAACGGCCCGATCATCTCGCGGTGGCCCAGTGGCGGCGGGAACTCGAACGTCGTCGTGTACATCGGCAGCTCTCCGACGCGCTGCGCGCCGTCGGCGTACGTGATCCGTTCGACCTCGCCGATCAGCTGCTCCGCGGTGTTCCGCGCGCCGGTCGTCATGCGCCAGCCGCTCACCGCGTACCCGACCGTCACCTTCTCCACCGCGGCCGCCCCGGCCGTGCCGGCCGCCGCCGAGGCCAGCAGATCCCCGAACCCGCCGTAGAACGACAGGCCCGGGCACACGAGGACGCCGGCCCGCTCGGCCGCCGCGCCGTAGGCGTCGAACAGGTTCTTGACGTGGTGCACCTCGACGGCGTGGTCGACGTAGTGGGTGCCGGCGTCGATCGCCGCGCTGACCAGCGGCTCGCCGGTGACCGAGTACGGACCGGCGCAGTGGACGAGCACCGGGGCGCTGCCGGCCAGCGCGCGTAACTCGGCCGGTTCGTCCAGCGCCGCGGGCCGCACCGTGACCCGATCGCCCTCGGCGAGTTCGGCCGCCAGCTCGATCAGCCCGATCTTGTCGCGCCCGCCGAGGACCACCGGGTGCCCGCGAGCCAGTAACTCGGTGGCGACCAGCCGGCCGGTGTGGCCGGTGGCGCCGTAGACGGCGATCGGTGCAGCAGACATGCCAACTCCCCGTTTCGAACACTTGTTCGTACTCACGCTACGCCAATCCGGCGACTGCGAGAAGTCACTGTTTACCGCATGGTGTAGATACGTGTGAGCGCTGGGGGAGTGGATCGACTCAGGTTCTGAGCTTCCCGGACGAAGCTCCTACAAAAGGGTTAAGAACGAGCCCGAACGGAGTGCGAGATGGCCAAGCGCTCCGCGGTGACCGCGGTGTCGCGTGTCGTCTGGCTGGTCGTCGGCGTGCTCGCGGTGGTGCTGGCGATCCACCTCGGCTGGGTGTGGAGCGGCCACTCGGAGCGCTCTCCGGTGCGGCTCTGGTCGCCCTGGGCGCTGGTCGAGATCCTGCTCGGCGTCGGCCTGCTCCTCGTCGTCCTGCGGTGCGTCCTGATGCCGGCCCAGCGGCTCGCCTGGGCGCTGATCGGTGCGATGGCCGCCACGACCGGGGCCGGGTACGTCGTCTGGGACCGGATCGTCTCGTCCGGCGTCGACGTGCCCTCGTTCTCGCTCGCCGACGCGTTCTGGCTCCCCGCGCTGCCGTTGCTCGGCGTCGGCGTCTGGCGGCTGTCCCGTCCGCTGGTCGGCGGCGTGGGCACGGTCCGGATCTGGGACGCGGTCGCGGCCGGGCTGCTCGGCGCGTCGGTGATGGCGCTGGTGCTCGGCCGGTCCGTGCTGACCTGGACCGGCGGCAGCCCGCTGGACGCGATCGTCACGCTCGGCTACCCGGCCTTGACGATGGTGCTGGTCGGCATGATGGGCTCGATCGCCGCGCTGGCCGGCTGGCGGCTCGACACCGGCTGGCTGCTGCTCTGCGCGCTGGTGCTCGACATGGCGGTCGGCAACGCGCTGACCAGCCGGATGCTCGCCAGCGGCTCGGGGAACATCGAGATGGTCGACCAGCTCGCCGGCGTCGCCGGACTGCTGATCCCGGCCGCGGCCTGGTCCCGGCCCCGGCGGATGGCCGACCGCCCGGTCGACCTGCGGACGCTCGTCGCCCCGCTGATCTGCGCGGCCGCCGCCGTGGTCGTGCTGCTGCTGACCGAGGTGACCGGCGAGACCTGGGTGTCGGCCCTGCTCGCCACGCTGTCGGTGCTGGCCGCGCTCATTCGCGTCGGCTTCGGCGTCCGCAGTCTGCTGGACGCGGGGGAGCAGCACCGGCTGGCGATCACCGACGAGCTGACCGGGCTGTACAACCGCCGCGGGTTCCTCCGCGGGGTGGAGGAGTCCCTCGCGGCCGGGAACCGGCGGACCCGGGCCGTGCTGCTGCTCGACCTCGACCGGTTCAAGGACGTCAACGACGGCCTCGGCCACCAGATCGGCGACCAGCTGCTGGCGGCGCTCGCGCCGCGGCTGGCCGACGTGCTCGGGCCGGACGACCTCCTCGGACGCCTCGGCGGCGACGAGTTCGCCGTGCTCACGTCGACGCCGGACGTCGGGCCGCTGGCCGAGCGGCTGCTGAAGGCGGTGCGCAAGCCGCTGCCGGTCGGTGGCATCGCGATCCCGATGGACGTCAGCATCGGGGTCGCGGTCGAGGCCGACGCCGGGGACACCGGGACCGTCGAGGAGCGCACTGTCGAGCTGCTCCGGTGCGCGGACACCGCGATGTACCGGGCTAAGTCCGAGCGGCGCGGCTGGGTGCGGTACGACTCGATCGGCCCGGACCGGCAGCGGGACGCGCTGGAGCGCGCGGCCGAGCTGCGCGGGCTGCTCCTCGGGATGGGGTCGCGGGAGAGGCTCGGCTCGCTCGAGATGCACTACCAGGCGCTGGTGGCCACGTCGCCGACGGCTCCGGCCCGGTACGAGGCGCTGGTGCGGTGGCGGCATCCGCAGCACGGGATGATCGCGCCCGACAACTTCATCGGGCTGGCCGAGCGCACCGGGCTGACGCCGTACCTGACCCGGCGGGTGCTCGGAATGTCGCTGGACCAGGTCGCGCAGTGGCGCCAGGGCGGCGGCGACATCGAGGTGTCGGTCAACCTGTCAGCCTCGGACCTGTTCCACCCGACGCTGGTGGACGAGGTCCTCGACGGGCTCCGGTCGCGCGGGCTGCCGCCGTCGGCGCTGACCGTCGAGATCACCGAGCAGGTCGCGATCGGCGACCTCAACACCGGCCGGGACGTGCTGGCCGAGCTACGCCGGGCCGGGGTCGGCGTCGCGATCGACGACTTCGGCACCGGGTACTCGGCCCTGTCCTATCTGCAGCGTCTGCCGGCCACCGAGTTCAAGCTCGACCGGTCGCTGACCGTGAAGCTCACCGACGACCCGGCCGCGGCCGCGATCACCCGGGCCTGCATCGACCTCGCCCACACGCTGGGCCTGGAGGTCGTGGCCGAGGGCATCGAGACGCTCGACCAGGTCGACGCGCTGGTGGCCGCCGGCGTCGAGCGGCTGCAGGGCTGGTACTTCGGCAAACCCGTGGTCGGCAGCCCGGTGCCGCCGTCGTCGGCGTTCCGGGCCGCGAAGGTCTTGACAGGGTCCTAGCCCGTCGACATCCTTAACCCATCGGTTTTAGAACTAGGTGGTTATTGATGCCGACAGACCAGCTCAGCCTCGTGTTCGGCGCGTTGGCCGACCCCACGCGTCGGGCGATCCTCACGCGGCTGGCTACCGGGGACGCCACCGTGGGCGAGCTCACCGGCCCGTTCGCGATGTCCCAGCCGGCCATCTCCAAGCACCTCAAGGTGTTGGAGAACGCCGGCCTCATCTCCCGGACCCGCCGGGCCACGGCCCGGCTCAGTCACTTGGAGGCGGAGCCCTTGCGGAACGCGACCCAGTGGCTCGTGGACTACCGGGAGTTCTGGCAGACGAGCCACGACCGACTCGACGACCTGCTCCTCGAACTACAGGCTGGAGAAGACGATGGCCAAGACCGAGATCACCGCTGAGCCCGGCACCTCCCAGATCATGATCACCCGGGAATTCGACGCCCCCCGTGACCTGGTCTTCCGCTGTTACACCGACCCCGACCTCGTCCCGCGCTGGATGGGCCCCCGCGAGCTGACCACCAAGATCAACGAGTGGGAGGTCCGCGACGGCGGCCGCTGGAACTACACCGCGACCGACCCGAACGGCACCGAGTTCGGCTTCCGCGGGGTGTTCCACGGCGACCCGTCGCCGGACCTGACGATCCAGACGTTCGAGTTCCTCGGCCTGCCCGGCCATGTCACGCTCGAGGCGCTGACGATGACCGAGTCCGGCGGCCGGACCCTGGTCCGGACCGTGTCGAGTTTCCAGTCGGTGGAGGACCGGGACGGGATGGTCGCCTCCGGCATGGAGCACGGCGTCCGCGACTCGGACGCTCGGATGGAGGAGCTGCTCGCCGAACTGCGGGGCTAGGGTTTCGTGTATGGCGCAACGACTCGTGAGCGTGTGGCAGCCCTACTTCCTCTCGACTCCGGACGCGGGCGCGGCCGTTTCCGCGGCGGCCGAGCTCGAAGAACTCGGATTTCACCGGCTGTGGTTCTCGGGCGGCTTCGGTGACGGCGTTCCGGCCCGCTTCCGCGAGATCCTCGACGGTACGAAACGCCTCGGCGTCGCCCCGGGCATCGTCAGCATCTGGCACGCGTCCCCGGACGACGCGGCGGCCTACACCGCCGCCGCCGAACAGGCCCATCCGGGCCGGTTCCTCCTCGGCCTCGGCGCGAGCCACGCGCCGGCGGTCGAGGGCAAGGGGGAGCAGTACCGGCGTCCGTACTCGCGGATGGTCGAGTACCTCGACGCGTTGGACGCGGCCGGGACCGCCCCCGAGCAGCGGGTCCTGGCCGCGCTCGGGCCGCGGATGCTGGAGCTCTCCCGCGACCGGGCGCGCGGAGCGCACCCGTATTTCGTCCCGGCCGAACACACGGCCGAGGCCCGTGCGGTGCTGGGGCCCGATGCCCTGCTCGCGCCCGAGGTGGCGGTCGTGCTCCAGGCGGACGCCACGGAAGCGCGCGCTGTGGCCCGGCGGTACATGAGCGGCTATCTGCAGTTGCCGAACTACACGCAGAACCTGGTCCGGATCGGGTGGCCGGAGTCCGAGCTGGCCGACGGGGGCAGCGACCGGCTGGTGGACGCGCTGATCCCGTGGGGGACGGCGGAGCAGGTCGCCGCCGGGCTGGAGAAGCACTACCAGGCCGGTGCGGACGAGGTGACGATCCAGGTGCTGAACGACGACCGGAAGGCGTTCCCGGCCGAGGCGTTCCGGGAGCTGGCCTCGGTATTGATCTGAAATTGTCCGGGGGGTCGGGGAGACTGAGGTCTGTCCGACCCTTTCGGTACGAGGAGCGCGGTCATGACCAGCACGGCCTACCGCACCTGTCCGCTGTGCGAGGCCGTGTGCGGGCTGGAAATCACGCTCGACGGGCGCGATGTTGTCCGCGTCCGCGGTGATCGCGACGACGTGTTCAGCCGCGGTTTCGTCTGCCCCAAGGGCGCGACGCTGGGCGAGCTCGACCAGGACCCCGACCGGCTGACCGGCCCGCTGGTCCGCCGCGACGGCGTGCTGGAGCCCGCCACCTGGGACGAAGCGTTCGCCGCGGTCGAGGCCGGGCTGGCCCCGCACTCCGGCGACGCGATCGGGCTCTACATCGGCAACCCGAACGCGCACACGGTCGCCGGCCAGCTCTACCTCACGCCGCTGCGCAAGGCGCTCGGCACGAAGAACGTCTTCAGCGCCTCCAGCGTCGATCAGCTGCCGAAGCACGTGTCGGCCGGGCTGATGTTCGGCGACCCGGTGGCGATCCCGGTGCCCGACCTCGACCGCACCGGCTATCTGCTGATGCTCGGCGCGAACCCGCTCGAGTCGAACGGCAGCCTCTGCACCGCGCCCGATTTTCCGGGGCGGCTCAAGGCGCTGAAGGCCCGGGGTGGGCGTCTGGTCGTCGTCGATCCGCGGCGCACGCGCACGGCCGCGCTGGCCGACCGGCACCTGTTCATCCGTCCCGGCACCGACCCGTATCTGCTGCTGGGTGTCGTCCACACGTTGTTCGCCGAGGGGTTGGTCGTCGCCGACGACCGGCTCGCGGGGCTCGACGAGCTGGGCGGGCTGGCGTTTCCGCCGGAGGCGATGGCCGAGGTCTGCGGGGTGCCGGCCGACGAGATCGTTCGGCTCGCGCGGGAGCTCGCGGCCGCGCCCACCGCCGTCGTGTACGGCCGCATCGGCACGTCGACGGCCGAGTTCGGCACGCTGACCAGCTGGCTCGTCGACGTCGTCAACGCGCTCACCGGCAACCTCGACCGGCCGGGCGGCGCGATGATCCCGGTTCCGCCCCACGGCCGCGTCCGCCGGCGCAAGCCGTTCACGCTCGGCCGCTGGCGCAGCCGCGTCCGCGGCCTGCCGGAGGCGATCGGCGAGCTCCCGGTCGCGGCCCTTGCCGAGGAGATCCGGACGCCCGGCGACGGGCAGATCCGGGCGCTGATCACGGTGGCCGGCAACCCGGTGCTGTCCACCCCGGACGGGCCGGGCCTGGATGCGGCGCTGGAGACGCTCGACTTCCTGGTCAGCGTCGATCCGTACCTGAACGCGACGACGAGGCACGCCGACGTGATCCTCCCGCCGCCGCGGATCCTGGAAGCGGGCCACTACGACGTGGCGCTGCTGGGCTTCGCGGTGCGGCGGGTGGCCCGCTATTCGCCGGCGGTGCTGGAGCGGGCGCCGGGCCGTCCGAACGAGGCCGAGATCCTCGCTACTTTGACGATGATCGCGGCCGGCCAGGACGTCGGGCGGGGTGACGGGGGTGTCGCGCGGGCGGCTGAGGTGCTCGACGGTGGCATCGTCGGGGCGGCCCTGGCCGCGGCGGTGAAGGACCCGGCCTCGCCGGTGCACGGGCGGAACCCGGAGGAGCTCGCAGCCGCGCTGAGCGGCGTAGACAGCACCGAGCGGCGGCTCGACCTGATGCTGCGACTCGGCCCCGACGGCGACGCGTTCGGCGCCCGCCCCGGCGGCCTCTCGCTCCAGAAGCTGCGCGACACCCCGCACGGCATCGACCTGGGCCCCCTGGAGCCGTCGTTGGACGCAGTGTTGGCCACCGCCTCCGGCCAGGTCGAGCTGGCACCCTCGGAGATACTCGCCGACCTGCCCCGCCTCCGCGCAGGCGCCGACGCCCGCCGAGGCGGCTTCGTCCTCATCGGACGGCGCAACCTCCGCACGAACAACAGCTGGTCGCACAACGTCGGCGGGCTGTCCGGCGGCTCGAACCGCTGCACGCTCCAGATGCATCCGGACGACGTCGAGCGGCTCGGCCTCCAAGCCGGCCAGGAGGTGAAGGTGCGCTCCCGCGTCGGCGCGGTGGCGACGGTGCTCGAACCGAGCCCGACGATCATGCCGGGCGTGGTGAGCCTGCCGCACGGCTTCGGTCACGGCCTGCCCGGTACCCGTCTCCGAGTGGCCGACCGCACGACCGGCGTCAACGCCAACGCCCTCACCGACCCGGAGCTACTGGACGCCGTCAGCGGCACCGCCGTCCTGAACGGTTTCCCAGTAGAGGTAACCGCGTAGCGCTGCCGATAGCTGACCCGGTCGAACGAGACCGTCCGGGCCGATCCTTCGTGGTGCGCCGGCCACTCACCCGGAGCCGCATCGTGATCGCCCCGGCCGGGGCAGCCCGCGGAGTGTCGACTTTCCGGGGTTCTGAGC
>NZ_VIRS01000070.1 GCF_006912135.1 Cryptosporangium phraense
GCGCGGGGCGGGGCGAGGCGGCCGGGAAGGGGGCCGGGCGCGGCCGGGCGGGGTGGTGTTGCGTAGGGTCGCGGGCTGCGGTTTGGGCGGGTTGGGGTGTAGGGCCGGGGGCGCGGCTCGGGTTGGGGTTGTGCCTACGGCGAGGTCGTGCCCGGGTGAGGTCGTGCCTCTGGGGCGGTCGTGCCCCGGTTGAGGTTGGTCTTGGGTTGAGGTCGTGCTCGGCGGTTGCGGTCGTGCCCCGGTTGAGGTTGGTCCTGGGTTGAGGTTGTGCCTGCGGTGGGTTGGTCGGACGGGCTCGGGGGTCTGGCGCGGGGTTTGGGGCCGGAGTGGGGCGCGCGCCGATTGACGAGAAACCGGGGGTCTGGGCGGGCGAATGACGCCGATTTCTCGTCAAACCGCGGGGTCGGCAAACGGCGGGGCGGGGCATAGGTCGGCGAGCCGCTGCATGCGGAGCACTCTCGGCGGGGCGGAGCGCGAGGCGGCGAGATTGGCGAGGCGCGGGGCGGAGGTTGGCCCGCCCTCGGGCGGCGAGGAGCGGGGAGTTCGGAGCGCGCAACGGGGATGCGCAGCCGGGAGCGCGCAGCGGGGAGCGGGGAGCGCGCAGCGGGGAGCGGGGAGCGCACAGCGGGGAGCCGGGAGCGCGCAGCAGGGAGCGGGGTGTCGGGCTTGGCGTGGTGGCTGGGCGAGGCGCTTTGCAAGGATCGGCGTGGGCAGCGTCGTGCCTGGTGAGGGACTCTGGGCGGGGGCGGTAGCCGTTGCGCGCCTCGGGCTAGATCGGGCGGGCGTTGGCGAGGGCGGCGTCGCGTTCGGCGCGGTATTCGGCCAGGCGCTCGGCGTACGAGGCGCGGAGGTCGGCGAGCCGCTGTTCGGCGTGCTCGGCCGCCGCGGTGGCTCGGGCTCGGGCCGCTTCCTCGGCCGCGGTGAGGCGCTGCTCGGCCGCGGCCTGTGCTTGCTCGGCGGCGGCGCGCGCCTGCTCCGCCGCCGTCAGCGCCCGTTCGGTCGTAGACCGGGCCTCCTCGGCCGCGGCGAGGCGTTGCTCAGCAGCCGCGTGCGCCTGCTCGGCGGTGAGGCGACGCCGGTCGGCCGCGATGGTGGCGGCCTCGGCGGTGGCGCGGGCCTGCTCGGCTGCCGCCTGCGCCCGCTCAGCGACCGCTTGCGCCTGCTCGGCGGTGGTGCGGCGCTGGTCGGCCGCGGTCGTGGCGGCCTCGGCCGTGGCGAGGCGTTGCTCGGCTGCTGCCTGTGCTTGCTCGGCGAGGGTGCGGCGGTGGTCGGCTGCGGCGCTGGCGGCCTCGGCGGTGGTGCGGGCCTGCTCGGCTGCCGCCTGCGCCCGCTCAGCTGCTGCCTGCGCCTGTTCGGCGGTGGCGCGGGCCTGGTCGGCGACGGCTTGGGCGTGGTCGGCTCGGTCGGCTCGGCGGTCGGCTTCTCGGTGGGCGGAGGTGGCCGCTTTGGCCTCGGTGGTGGCGACTTCGGCCCGGGCGGTGGCGGCATCCAGGTCGGTGCGGAGCCGTTGCAGCTGCTCCCTCAGCAGGCCCAGCGCCTCCTCGGCGTGGCCGGCCCGCTCCTCGGCGACGGTCGCTCGGCGGTCGGCGTCGGCCGCCGTCGAGCGGGCCGCGTCCGCCTCGCGCGTTGCCGCCTCCGCTCGGGCCTGGGCGGCACCGCCGCTCGCCTCCGCCTCGGCGGCCCGCTCCTCCGCCTGGGCCGTCCGCTCCTCGGCCTCGGTCGCTCGCTCCTCGGCGTCGTCTCGCTCCTGGCGGGCGGCGTCCCGGGCGGCGCTCAGCGCCGTGAGCTCGGCCTTCGCGGCCGCTACCTGGGCCAGCGCGGCCTCTCGGCCGGCCTCCGCGCGCCGGAGTGCGGCCCTCACCTCGGTCGCCGAGTGTTCTATCTGGAG
Source organism: Cryptosporangium phraense (assembly GCF_006912135.1). Classification (NCBI taxonomy): domain Bacteria; kingdom Bacillati; phylum Actinomycetota; class Actinomycetes; order Cryptosporangiales; family Cryptosporangiaceae; genus Cryptosporangium; species Cryptosporangium phraense. The sequence continues at coordinate 1,889 of NZ_VIRS01000070.1, forward strand.
CGCGCGGGCCTCGGCCGCGGACACGGCTGCTTCGGCGGCCGCGCGGACCGCGGTCACTTCGGTGGCGACGGCGGCCGGATCCCGGCCTACGGCCAGATCGGACAGGACCCGCTCGCCGAGGTCCCGGATCTCGCCGGCCGCGGCGGTGAACCGCGCGATCGCGCGCTCCATCCGGGCCCCGGCCGCGGTCACCGGCAGATCGCTCACCACACCGGCCCCGCCGGCCCCCACTCCGCCGCTCCCGCCGGGCCCCACTCCGCCGCTCCCGCCGGCCCCCACTCCGCCGGCCCCGCCGGGCCCCACTCCGCCACCCCCGGCACCGGCCCTCCCAGAACGATCAGCCCCGGCCCCAGCCCCGGTCCGCGCCCCAGCCCCGGTCCGGTCCCCGGCCGCAGCCGCGGCCCCGGCCGCGGCTCCCGTCCCTCCAAGCCTCAGACCACCAGCGCCGAGTACGAAGCCGACTCCGTCGGCCGCCTCCTCGGTCGCGGCCAGCGCCCTCCGTCGACGTTCAGCAAACGCGTTCGCCCGGTTGTGGGACGGCTCGTCGCAGTACTCCGGGGCCCTCCCCGGACCGGACGCCGGCGCCGCCGGCCGCTCACATCCCGGATACCGGCACACACGCTCCGACTCGGCCACCACCGCCATCGCACGGGCCTCAGGCGCGGTCGGACGACTCGGCGCCCGGCGACGACGCTGCGCCGTCGGCAACCGCGTCGTCGATGCGGGCGTGCAGACGGGACCGGATCTCGTCCGGCGTATAGGCCCGCCGCCGGCGCTCGGCCCGTGCGACGACCACTCCGGTCGCCGCAACCCCAGCAAGCCCGGCCAGCCCGACAACCTTCCACCACCGCATCCGCCTAGGCTAGCGCCATGGTCGGCAACCGGATGACATTGACCGAGGCGGTCGAGCTCACGCGCACCGGAGATCTCTGGTTGTTCCGGGGCCGCACCGCGGCCGACCGGGCGATCCAGACCCTGACCAACAGCCCGGTCAACCACGTCGGCATGGCGGTCACCATCGACGACCTGCCGCCGCTCATGTGGCACGCCGAGCTGGGACGGTCCCTCCAGGACGTCTGGGCCGGCACGCACGTGCGCGGGGTCCAGCTGCACGTGCTGGCCGACGCGGTCAGCGTGTGGGGCAACCGCTACGGCCAGCGGGCGTGGCTACGACAGCTCGACGCCGACGTCACCAAGGACATGGAGGACGCGGTGCTCCGCACCGTGGCGCGCCTCGACGGCACGCCGTTCCCGTCCACCGCCGGCCTGGCCGGACGCTGGGCCCGCGGGCGCAGCAGGCAGCGCGTCCAGCGCCTGCGCGCAGCGGGGCGCGACGCGATCGGCCTGCCCGAACGCGGGAAAGCACAACGGCCCGACAACCCACTCGAGTCGGCCTACTGCGCCGAGGTCGTGGCACTGACCTATCAGGCCATGGGCCTGCTCCCGGCGTCGCGGGCCTCCGATTCGTACGACCCAGGCAGTTTCTGGAGCGGCGACAAGCTCGACCTACAACTCGGCGCCACCCTCAGCGACGAGATCGAGGTCGTGCTGCCCTAAGACCGACGGCGCCGGGAGACGTGCAGCACCGTGCCGTCGGCGCCGGTCACGACGGTCAGGCCGCCTCCGGAGAACCGTGTGCGGTCGGGGTTGTCTTCTTCGGCGGTCACCCGGGCCGGCGACGCGAGAACGCTCGCCACGTCGGCGTCCGAAATACCGAAGTCGGTGGCCGAGCGACGGGCGCCGCGGGTCATCCGGACGGCGGTCGCCGGGTTCGCTCCGGACCGTCCACCGGAGGACGGGCCGGACGCACGACGGCGGCCGGGCCCGGAGCCGCGCTGACGCGGGGAGGGCGGAGCCTCGGGGTAGGAGTCCTCGGCGGACGGGTCGCTCGGCGGAGCGAGGAACAACATGGCCGGTGCTGCAGGGGCAGACGAGCGTGAGGGCATAACGTCCCTTCTGATCGACGCGTCGGTGCGCTGGGCGGGCCGCAGAGCGGTTCGTACGCAGGGAGCCTTCCGGCTTCGAGGACGGCCAGCGCGCCGTCTCACAAGGGCTCATGGGCCCCGGGGTGCGGGTCGCCGACGGTGGCACCCGGCTTGGAAGAACAGCCACCCGCTACTCACTGTACCTGCAACTGCTCCGTTGCGCTGAGCACGCGTCCCGAGTGAGCCCGCTCACGGCGGAATACCGGCCCTGCCCATATAGTTGACGTGTCATCTACTTCGATCAAGGAGAGCCCGATGCAGTTCGGTATCTTCACCGTCGGTGACGTCACCCAGGACCCGACCACGGGCCGGACGCCGACCGAGCACGAGCGCATCAAGGCGATGGTGACGATCGCCAAGAAGGCCGAGGAGGTCGGCCTCGACGTCTTCGCGACCGGCGAGCACCACAACCCGCCGTTCGTGCCCTCGTCGCCCACCACGATGCTCGGCTACATCGCCGCGCAGACCGACAAGCTGATCCTGAGCACGTCGACGACGCTGATCACCACGAACGACCCGGTGAAGATCGCCGAGGACTTCGCGATGCTGCAGCACCTGGCCGACGGCCGCGTCGATCTGATGATGGGCCGCGGCAACACCGGGCCGGTCTATCCGTGGTTCGGCCAGGACATCCGCCAGGGCATCCCGCTGGCCATCGAGAACTACCACCTGCTGCACCGGCTCTGGCGCGAGGACGTCGTCGACTGGCAGGGCAAGTTCCGGACGCCGCTGCAGGGCTTCACCTCGACCCCGCGCCCGCTCGACGACGTGCCGCCGTTCGTCTGGCACGGCTCGATCCGCAGCCCGGAGATCGCCGAGCAGGCCGCCTACTACGGCGACGGCTTCTTCGCCAACCACATCTTCTGGCCCACCGAGCACTTCCAGCGGCTGATCGAGTTCTACCGCGAGCGCTACGCCCACTACGGCCACGGCACGCCCGAGCAGGCGATCGTCGGCCTCGGCGGTCAGGTGTTCATGCGCAAGAACTCGCAGGACGCGGTGAAGGAGTTCCGTCCGTACTTCGACAACGCGCCGGTCTACGGGCACGGCCCGTCGCTGGAGGAGTTCACGTCGGAGACCCCGCTCACCGTCGGTAGCCCGCAGGAGGTCATCGACCGGACGCTCACGTTCCGGGAGCACTTCGGCGACTACCAGCGCCAGCTGTTCCTGATGGACCACGCCGGCCTGCCGCTGAAGACCGTCCTCGAGCAGCTCGACCTGCTCGGCGAGGAGGTCGTCCCGGTGCTGCGCAAGGAGCTCGACGCGAAGCGCCCGGCGAACGTGCCGGATGCCCCCACCCACGAGTCGCTCAAGGCCGCGAAGGCGGCGAAGGAGGCCGCGCTCGTATGACCAGGATCGCCGTCGTCAGTGCCGGATTGAGCCAGCCGAGCTCCACGCGGCTACTCGCCGACCAGCTCGCCGCGGCCGTCGGGAACGCGCTTCCCGACGTCGAGATCGACATCATCGAGCTGCGCGACCTCGCGCACGACATCACCAACCACCTGCTGACCGGTTTCCCGAGCGCGGCCCTCCGGGCCGTGCTCGGGAAGGTCGAGGCGGCCGACGCGCTGATCGCGGTCACCCCGCTCTACCGGGCGTCGTACAACGGCCTGTTCAAGTCGTTCTTCGACGTCGTCGACGAGGACGCGCTGCGCAACAAGCCGGTGCTGCTCGGCGCCACCGGCGGCACGGCCAGGCACTCGCTGGCGATCGAGCACGCGATCCGGCCGCTGTTCAGCTACCTGCACGCGCTGACCGTCCCGACCGCGGTGTTCGCGGCCACGTCCGACTGGGGCACCGACGACGCGCTCGGCGCCCGCGTCAACCAGGCCGGCCAGGAGCTCGCCGACCTACTGACGCACCGCGCCGCGCCCGCGGCGACGGACCCGTTCGCGAACCCGACCCCGTTCGAACAGCTGCTTCACGGCTGAGCTCCGACGAGCTCCGGTTCCTTCGAGTCCGACGTCGCCGAGCCCGCCGTCGGCAGCGTGAACCACACGACGGTGCCGCCACCGGGGTTGTCGGCGGCACCGATCACCCCGCCGTGCCGCTCGACGATGCGTCGGCAGATCGCCAGGCCCAGGCCGCCGGTCGGCGCGGACAGGCTGTGCTGCCCGGCGAAGTGCGTCGCGCGCCGCCCGGGCGGGAAGCCGATCCCGTGGTCGGCGATCTCGACCCGGATCCAGTCCGCGCTGCCGTCGACCGGCCGGGCCCGGATCGCGATCCGCGGTGACTCGTCCGGCGGCGTGTACGTGAGCGCGTTGTTCAGCAGGTTGCCGATCAGCCGGCGGACCAGCCGCCCGTCGGCCCGCACGGACGGGAGCGGCCGGATCACCACGTTCGGGGTCGGCCGCAGACCGCCCTGCGCGCGGACGAGCAGCCCCAGCACGTCGGTGACGACCGCGGTCAGGTCGACGTCGCGCACCTGGAGTGCGGTGTTCCCGGCGGTCGTGTACGTCAGCAGGTCGTCGACCAGCCTGCGCATCCGCTCGGCGCCGGCCCGCGCCCGCTCGAGATGGCCGATCGCCGCGGACACGGTCCGCGGCTGACGTCCCAGGACACGCACCTCGCCGAGGGCGTCCTCGGCCGCCGCGAGGTGGTCGGCCACGTCCGCGAGCGGCTCTTTGACCTGGTCCGTGGCCACGCCCGCGAACACGGCCAGGTCCTCCTCGCACGCCCGCTCCGCGGTCACGTCCCGCGAGATCGCGAGCGCGCCCGACCGGCCGGTCCCCAGGTCGATCGGCTGCGCCGTCACCTTCAGGCGGACGCCCCCCGGGCGGGCGACGCTGCGGACGACGATCTCGTCGCTGCACGCGGTTCCGTCGAGCGCGCGCCGGAGCGGCAGCGAGTCCGGCGGGTACGGGGTCACGCCGTCGACCCGGAAGATCCCGTGGGTCCCGGGGGTACCGCCGTCGTCCGGCGTCGCCAGCGTGGCCTGGGCCGGCGGGTTGAGCAGCGCGAGCGTGCCGTCCTGGTCGGCGACCGCGATCCCGTCCTCGAGGCCGGCCAGCACCGCGTGGAGCAGCGCGGCCTGCTGCCGGGAGGCGCTCTCGGTCGCCCGCAGCTCGGCTTCGGCCCGCTCGGCCCGGATCCGGGCCCGGCGCCGGGCTCCGGCCAGCACGAACACTCCGACCGCGAGCAGCAGCGCGGCTCCGGCGCCGGTGGCCGCGACGATCCCGTCCAGGTGCGCGTCGACGCCGAGCAGGCCGGCCGCGGCGGTGCTCGTCGTCGTGCGCAGCTGCCAGGTCCGGGCGCCGACGTCGAGCCGCGTCGTGCGGTCGACGGTCGTCGTCTCGGTGGTGCCGACCGTTCCGATCCCGACAGCGGGCTCCGTCGCGCTGAGCGTCACCGCGGAGCCGCTCGGGACCTCGTCGCCCAGGGTGGCGGCCAGGAACAACGGGCCGACGAACCCGAGCCGGACCGCGGACCCGGGCCGGTGGGGGATCGGGGCCAGCACCGCGACCGCGACCGCACCACCGCCGATCGGGGCGTACGGGGCGGAGACGGTGAGCGCGTCGGTGGCGCGGGCGCTGGCGAGCGCGGAGGTCACCTCGGCCGGCAGGGCCGGTGTCGCGTCGGCCGGGCGCGATCCGTCGAGCGGGCGGGTCATCAGCTGCCGGTATCCGCCGGTGGCCGGCGTGCTGGAAACCGGCCGGCGGCCGGCCGGCCGGGCGTCGTCGGTCGGGGTGATGACGCTGACGTCGGTGACGCCCGGCAGGTGGGCGGCGGGCAGCGCGGCGGTGACGGCGGTGAACCCGGCCGGGTCGAGCGTGTCGAGCGCGCCCAGGCCGGCCGCGACCTGGCGGGCGGCGTCGCCGTAGCGCCGGATCTCGTTCGTGACCGCCGCGGCCGCGGCGGTGGTCCGGGCGTCGACGGCGCGGTCGAGGCCGTGCCGCTCGACGGTCCGGAGGCCGGCGCCGGCGAGCAGCGACAGAGCGACGCCGAGCACGGCGACGACCGAGGCCGGCACCGTCCCCGGCGGTGCGGTCCACTTCATGCCGGTGATTCTTGCGGTTGAGCCGGTTTTATCCGGTTGCGACGCGCTGTTCGCCTGGGGCTGGGCGGTCAGATCCCCTCGGTGGCCGGCGTGGGGGTCGGCGCAGTGCTTCCGGCCGGCCGGGCGTCGGGCTGGCGTTTGGCGAACAGGCCGGTGGTCGGGCGCTTGGGGCGCTTCGAGCGGTCGAGGTCCGACAGCCGGGCCAGCAGCGGCCCGGTGACGACCGTGATCAGCACGTACGCGGTGGCGAGGGCGCCGAGCTGGGCGTCCACCCCGGCCGCGACCGCGAGACCGGCGATGACGATCGAGAACTCCCCGCGCGGCATCAGCGCGAGCCCGGCCCGCAACCGGCCCTTGCTGCCGATGCCGGCCCGTTTCGCCGCGTACATACCCGTCAGGACCTTCGTCCCCATGGTGACGGCGGCGAGCCCGAGCGCGGGCAGCAGGACCGGCGGGATCGTCTCCGGGGCGGTCGACAGACCGAAGAACACGAAGAAGACCGCGGCGAACAGGTCGCGCAGCGGGCTGAGCAGCGCGGTCGCCGAGTGGGCGACCTCGCCCGAGAGCGCGATCCCGACCAGGAACGCCCCCACCGCGGCCGAGACCTGCAGTTCCGACGCGATGCCCGCGACCAGCAGGGTCAGCCCCAGGACGCCGAGCAGCAGCGCCTCGGCGTCGTCGGCCGAGACGAGCTTGGTGATCCAGTTGCCGAACCGCAGCGCGAGTACGAGCACGATCGCGACCGTGGCCAGCGCGATCCCGAGCACGACCGAGCCCTTGGCGAACCCCAGCCCGGCCAGCAGCGCGGTGAGGATCGGGAGGTAGAGCGCCATCGCCAGGTCTTCGATGACGAGGACCGACAGCACGGTCGGGGTCTCGCGGTTACCGAGCCGGCCCAGGTCGGCGAGCGTCTTGGCGATGACGCCGGACGAGGACACCCAGGTCACGCCGGCCAGCGCGACCGCGCCGACCGGCCCCCAGCCCAGCACCAGCGCCAGCACCGCGCCCGGTATCGCGTTGAGCAGGGCGTCCACCAGGCCCGCGGGGGCGGCCGCCCGGACGTTCGTGACGAGCTCGCTGGCCGAGTACTCCAGGCCGAGCGTGACGAGCAGGAGGACCACGCCGATCTCGGCGCCGACCTCGATGAACCCTTCGCTGGCCGACAGCGGCACCAGGCCGCCGTGGCCGAACGCCAAACCGGCCAGCAGGTAGAGCGGGATCGGGCTGAGCCCGACCCGACGTCCGGCCCGGCCCAGCAGGGCCAGGGCCAGCAGAATTCCGCCGACCTCGATCAACAGCGTCGCGGAGGAATGCACCGGCCTCCCTCTCGTGCACTATCGCTTCACCGGGGCCGCGATGCCCGGTCATGGCTCATCCACCGGCGGCGGAAACCGACCGCCCCGGATCTCGTGCGCCCGGAGGTGACTCCGGGCCTCCTCAGTCTTCTTCGCCGCGCAGAATGCCGGCGACTCCGTCGATACCCTCGCGGGTGCCGACCACGACCATCATGTCGCCCGGGTTGAACACGAACGACGGCCCGGGGGAGGCAATGACCTCACCCTGCCGCAGGACGGCGACGATCGACGCCCCGGTGCGGGTACGGGCCTGCGTGTCGCCGAGCGCGCGCCCGGCGAACCGCGACCCGTCCAGGATCGGCAGCTGCTCGGTGAGCACGCCCACGACCTGCTGCTGGAGCTCGGCGAGGTGCCGGACCAGCTGCGGAGCCCCCAGGAGCTCCGCCAGCGCGTTCGCCTCGTCGCTGTTCAGGGGGATCGTGTCGCTGGCCGCGTCGGGGTCGTCGACGTCGTAGACGACGAGCTCCCGGTGGCCGTCCCGGTGGGTGAGTACGCCGATCCGGCGGCCCTTGCGTGTGACCACGTCCTGGCAGACGCCGATCCCGGGGAGGGCTCGCTGCTCTACCCGCGCACTCATTCTCGTCCTCCGGCTCATCGCAGTACGGGCCCCCCGATCCGTGTCCGAACACAGTAGCCTGCCCGGTCGATGACCTGCGAGGTTGTGAATTTTGTCGGTGGTGGGGGCTACGGTGCGGGGTGTGACGGACAACGCTCGAGTCGACGTCGAGACCTGCGCGAGCGTGGAGATTCCGACGCCGATCGGGCCGCTCGGCGTCGTCGTGACCGCCCGGGGCGTGCTGGCGGTCGGGCTCGGTGGGCTCACGAGCGCGGAGCAGGCCGCGCGGTCGCTGAATGGGCTGGTGCCCGGGTCGCTGCCGGGGCCGGTCGAGCGGGTGCGGGGCGAGCTCGGCGAGTACTTCGAGGGCATGCGGCAGGCGTTCACGGTGCCGATCGACTGGCGTCTGAGCAGCGGCTATGCGCTCGAGGTGCGCCGGATGCTGGCCGAGACGGTCGCCTACGGCGACACGATCAGCTACAGCGGCCTGGCCCGCCTGGTCCGCGACGAGGACGTGGAGGGGCGCGACGGGGCGGCCCGGGCGGTCGGCCGCGCGATGGCGACGAACCCGGTGCCTCTGCTGGTGCCGTGTCACCGGGTGCTGGCGGCCGATGGGTCGCTGCACGGCTTCGGCGGGGGCTTGGAGATGAAGCGCCGGCTGTTGGCGCTGGAGGGAGCGGTGCCGGCCACCCTCTTCTAGGAGCCGAGCAGGTCGCCGAGATCGATCTTGACCGTGACGGCTCCGAACGAGAGTTCACCCGACTCGTCGTCGAGGAGGCGGCCGGTTCGGTGATAGACGCCGCCTTGTAGTTCGTAGGCGTCGAGGAGGTGGTCGCGGGGGTCGACGATCCAGTAATGCCGGAGGCCGACTTCGGCGTATTTGGTCGTCTTGCGTACGAGGTCGTCACCGCGGTTGGTGGAGAGGACCTCGACGGCCAGCAGGGGCATTCCGGTGAATCGGACGGTCTCGTCGGTGTGGGGGTACACAAGCACGTCGGGTACGAACTCGTCGCGGCCCGGCTTCCAGGCCCAACCTTCGTCGACCTCGATTCCGTCCGGTACTACCGCTTCGATCAGGTTCGCCAATCGGCGGCAGATGCGCTGGTGTGTTCGGGCGGGGCTGGGGGACACCACCAAATTCCCATCGATGTATTCACCGCGGATGTCGGGACCGAGGCTGTCGTACTCGTCCCATGACATCGGCCGTTCGCCCGGTACGGCCTGCGTCGCGTGCGTCATAGGGCCTCCCCTCGGATGCATCCTCAGCGTAGTGGTTCGGGTATCACCGCGCGGATCGCGACGGGCGGAGTCCAGGTGCTGTGGCTCGAGCGGTTGGCGGGGTGATAGTCGCTATTCTTCGGTTATGTCCGTTTATCCGGCGGTGGCGGGGAGACACGCGCGGCTGCCGCACTGGGCCTCGCTGCCGGTGATCGTGGCGGTGCTCGGGATGAGCACGACGCTGCTCGTCACCGGGGTGCTCCACCAGTCCGAGCAGCGGCGGGCGGAGGCGTTGCTCGACCGTCAGGCGTTGGCGGTCGAGGCGGCGGTGAGCGCTGAGGCCAACCGGTACGTGGACACGATGACCGATCTTTCGGCGGCGGTCGGGGCGCAGGCGGCGCTGTCGGCGGGTGACTTCGCGGCGATCATGTCCGGGTTGTCGGCGAAGCGGCTCTACGGGGCATCCTCGGTCTCGCTGGTGATGCCCTCGGGTACGGCTGAGCTGCCCGATCTCGATCAGATCTGGTCCGCCGCCTCGGAATCGACCGCGCTCGCCCCGGCACCCGCCGTGCCCGCGACCCCGCCCGACGCGACTCCGCCCGGCGCAACCCGGCCCGCCGCGACCCCGCCCGAC
>NZ_VIRS01000071.1 GCF_006912135.1 Cryptosporangium phraense
GGCGCCGCCCCGCGGCGCGGCGCCGCGCCCCAACGCATCCAGTCAGAGAGCGGTGAGTTCTCGCACCCTCGCGGCCACATCCCCAACCGCCACCGACTCGGTCTCCCCCGTCGCCCGGTGAGTCAGCTCCAGCGCCCCCGCCTGAACCCCCCGCGACCCGACCGTCACCCGATACGGGATCCCGATCAACTCGACGTCCTTGAACTTCACGCCCGGCCGCTCGGCCCGATCGTCGAGCAGCACGTCGACCCCCGCTGCCTGCAACTCCTCGTACAAACGCTCGGCCGCCGCCACCGTCGCCTCGTCCTTACCGACCACGACCACCGCCACCGAGAACGGCGCCACACTCACCGGCCAGACGATCCCCGACTCGTCGTGGTGCGACTCCACCACCGCCGCCAGCGCCCGCTCGACCCCGATCCCATACGACCCCATGATCGGCGTCACCCGTGTGCTGTCCGCCCCGAGCACGGTCAGATCCAGCGCCTCGCTGTACTTGTAACCGAGCTTGAAAATGTGCCCGACCTCGATCGTCCGCAGCACCTCCAGCGCGGTCCCGCACACCGAGCACGGCTCGCCGGCGACGACCTCGCGCAGGTCCACCCACTCCCCGACCGCGATGTCCCGAGCCACGTCCACCCCACGCAGGTGCACCTCGTCCACGTTCGCGCCGGTGAACATGTTGGTGCGGCCCTGCAGCGCCCGGTCGGCGAGGATCCGCGGCCCCGACACTCCGACCGCCCCGAGGCTCCCCGGCAGCGCCCCGAGCGCCTCGCGGATCTCGTCCGGATGCGCCGGCCGCGCTTCGCGCGCGCCCGTGGCGTCCAAGAGCTTCTGTTCGACCAGGCCGTGGTCGCCGCGCAGGAGCACGAGCGTCAGCTCGTCGTCGAGAACGTAGATCAAGGTCTTGATCTGACGGTCGGCCGGCGCGCCGAAGCCGTCGGCGAGGTCCGCGATCGTGCGGACGCCCGGCGTCGGGAACTGCTCCGGAGCGTCCGGACCTACCTCGTCCGACGCGTCCGCCAGACGCGAGGTGGCCTTCTCGACGTTCGCGGCGTAGCCGCAGGAGGGACAGCGGACGATCAGGTCCTCACCGGCCGAGGACGGACACATGAACTCGACGGACGCGCTTCCCCCCATACTTCCGGACGACGCCTGGACCGCGACCGCCGGAATCCCGAGGCGGGCGAAGATGCGCTCGTAGGCGGCCTGCTGGGCGTCGAACGCGGTGTCCAGTCCGGACGCGTCGAGGTCGAAGCTGTAGGCGTCCTTCATCGTGAACTCGCGGACCCTGATGAGCCCGCTCTTCGGCCGCGGCTCGTCCCGGAACTTGGTCTGGAACTGGTACCACATCTGGGGCAGGTCGCGGTACGAGCGCAGCTCCAGCGCGAGCGTCGTGAAGATCTCCTCGTGGGTCATGCCGAGCGCGATGTCGGCGCCCTTGCGGTCGCGCAGGCGGAACATCTCGTCGCCCATGACGTCCCAGCGGCCGGTCTTCTGCCAGATCTCGGCCGGGTGCATGGCCGGGAGGGAGAACTCCTGGGCGCCGATGCGGGTCATCTCGTCGCGGATGACGTCGACGATCTTGGTCCGCACGCGGACGGCCAGCGGCAGCAGCGTGTAGTGACCGGCCATCAGCTGCCGGATGTAGCCCGCGCGCAGCAGTAGCCGGTGGCTGACCGCATCCGCGTCCGCGGGGTCTTCACGCAACGTGGGTACGTACAACCGCGACCAACGCACCGAAATCTCACCTTCGCTCGAACCTGGTGCTGCTGAGAGTAGTCGCGGAGGTGGGTGGCCAGCGCTACTAGGGTGAGCGGCCGGTACGGATGGGGAGTTGTCGTATGCGGGCGGTCTTATCGGCAGTGATTCTGTTGTTCGTGGGGTTGGGGCTGCTGGGTTGGGGTGGGTGGAACCTGGTCGCCAGTACGACCGGGGAGAAGACCACGGCGGTGGTCGAGCAGTGCACGACGACGTATGGGCGAAAGGGACGTTCGCACACGACGTGTACCGGGTCGTGGGAGGAGAACGGGGTCTCGCAGCGCGGCCAGATCGACGGGGTCGGCGACGACGACGAGGGCAAGTCGGTCGTGGTGCGGGTGCACGACGGGGAGGCTTATTCGTTCAGCTGGGCCGGGATTCTGGTGCCGGCGTTCGTCGGGTTGTTCATGCTGGCCGGGTCGCTGGTCTGGGCCGTCGCCGCGACCAGAGGCCGCAAGCCCCACCCGCCCGCGCCTCACCCGGGTGCGCCGTATCCGCCGCACCCCTACCCGGGCAGCCCGCACCCAGGCGCGGGTTACGCGCCCTGGCCCAACCAACCGCAGCGCCCGACCCCGCCGCCCTACCCGCCCCCGAACCACCCACCGCGCTAGAGCACCGACAACCCAGCCAACTCCTCGAAAACCCCCACCACCTCCGCCCGGACGTCCTCCCGCAACCGCACCAACCCCACCTCCACCGGCCCCAACCCCTCGATAGGCACGAACCCGACCCCCGGCTGCCGATACTGATCAGCCACGAACCCCGAAGTGATCGCCATCCCCCGCCCAGCCGCCACGAACGCACACATCTCCTCCACCGTCCGAACCGCCGGCCCCACCACGACCAACCCCGCCCGCGGCTCCCCCAACCAGAACCCCCGATCCACCCCCACCCCCGGATCCAGGATCGGCTCACCCGCGATGTCGTCCACCGTCACCGACGCCCGCCCGGCCAGCCGATGTCCCCCGGGAAACACCGCGACCCGCGGCGCCCGAGCCAGCCCCACCACCGCGTACTCCGCCGCCGCCCACCCCACCGGGTACTGCAGAAACGCCAGATCCACCCGCCCCGACACCAGCGAAGCGTGATCGTCACCCCACTCCACCTGCACCGGGAACACCTCGACGCCGGGTATCGCGAGCGCGGCCCGGGTCAGCGCCCGCGGCGTACTGGAGGCGAATCCGATCGCGACCCGCACCGTGTCCACGGCGTGCCCGGCCCGCCGGGCCCGGCTCTCGGCCCGGTCGACCGCGTCGAGGATGCCCCGCGCGTCGGCGACGAGCGTCGCTCCGGCCGGCGTCAGCAGCAGCCCCGTCCCCGGGTTCTGCTTGTTGCGGACGAACAGCGTGCAGTCGAGTTCCCGCTCGAGCCGCGCGATGCTCTGGCTCAGCGCCGGCTGCGAGATGCCGAGTCGCACCGCGGCCACCGTGAAGCTGCGAGCCTCCGCAACCCCGACCAGGTGTCGCAATTGCCGCAGGTCCACCCGTCACCCTGTTAATTCTTCGTGGCGGAAAACCGGCGGAGACCGCCGGACCGGCAGGTTATCGATCGAGCTTATAACGACAGTGACCGAGCCTATTTGCCGCGGCCGCGGAGCGCGGCCGAGACTCCGGTCATGCCTCGCGACCTGGTCGGACTTCCGAAGGTGCACGTCCACGTGCACCTCGACGGTTCGTATCCGCTGACGGCGGTCCGCGCGCTCGCCGGCCCCGCCTTCGAGGTCCCGACGAGCTTCCCCGACGTCTGGTCGTTCTTCGACGCCTACGGAACCGTCCCTCCGCTGGTCCGGACCGTGGACGACCTGGCCACGCTGTGCCGGGCCCTGGTCCGGGCCGAAGCGGCCAACGGCGTGCTGTTCCTCGAGCCCGCGATCGAGCCCCAGCTCTACGCGCCCCGGCTGGGTTCGCTCGAAACCGTGACGCGCGCGATCGTCGACGCCCTGCAGCGGGCGGGCGACGAGGCCGGCATCCAGGTCGGCGCCAACCTCACGGTCAACACCGACCAGGACCTCCCGATCGCCGACGAACTCGCCAGAATCGCCGCGAAACTGGACGGCATCACCGCCTTCGGCACCGCGGGATTCGTCGAACCGGCCGGCCTCGGTCGTTTCGCCGGCGCGGCCGCACGCGCTCGCGACGCCGGGCTCCAAATCGTCGCCCATGCCGGGCAGACCGGCGGACCGGACAGCGTTCGGGAAGCCCTGGACGACCTCGGGGCGACCCGCCTGTCCCACGGCATCCGATCCGTGGAGGATCCCGCCCTCCTGGCCCGGCTGTCCGACGAGCAGGTCGTCTGCGACGTGGCGCCGGTCTCCAACGTCCGTCTCGGGATCGTCCCGACGCTCGCCGTCCACCCGGCCCCGGCCCTGGTCGCCGCCGGCGTGCCGGTGACGCTCAACGCCGACGACGAGCTCTGGTTCGGCCACAGCGTCGTCGACCAGTACCGGATCGCCCGCGAGGAGTGGGGCCTGTCCGACGCCGAGCTCGCCGGCATCGCGCGGGCCGGCCTGCTGATCCACGGCCTGAACGAGGACACCCGGCAGCGCTACCTGAACGCACTCGACGATTGGCTGGACTAACCTCGTGAAACAGATCATTCTCGGCGCCTTCGAGATCAACGGCGTCAATCTGACCAGCCAGGGCGTCTGGGCCCATCCGGAGCAGCAGACCTACCGCTACAAGGAGCTCCGGTACTGGATCGAGCTGGCCCAGCTGCTCGAACGGGGTTACTTCGACTTCCTGTTCCTGGCCGATTCGTACGGATATCCGGTGCTCTACGGCACCACGCCGACCGTCGCGTTCGAGCAGGCGGTCGAGATCCCGAAGAACGACCCGATGCTGCTCATCCCCGCGCTCGCGGCCGCGACCAGCGACCTCAGCTTCGCGGTCACGTCCTCCACGACGTTCGAGCACCCCTACGCCAACGCCCGTCGCTTCGCGACGCTCGACCACCTGACCGACGGTCGGATCGCCTGGAACGTGGTGACGACCAGCAGCGCGGTGGTTTCCGAACTATTCGGACGCGACGCCGTGCCGCACGATCGCCGCTACGCCATGGCCCAGGACTACCTCGACCTCAGTTACCAGCTGTTCGAGGGCTCGTGGGAAGACGGGTCGGTGGTCGCCGACAAGGCGGCCCGGCTCTATGCCGACCCGGTCAAGATTCACCCGATCGCCCACGACGGGCCATTCTTCCGCTCGGCCGGCTACTTCAACTGCGAGCCCTCGCCGCAGCGCACGCCGGTGCTCGCCCAGGCCGGGGCGTCGGAGTCCGGCCGGGCGTTCGCAGCGGCCAACGCCGAGCTCGTCTTCCTGCAGGGCAAGGACGCCGGCATGCTCCGCGACCAGGTCTCCGACCTGCGCCGACGAGCGGTTGCGGCGGGCCGGGGGCCTTCCTCGGTGAAAGCCGTCGCGGGATTGTCGGTGGTGACTGCTAGAACGAAATCCGAGGCCGAGGCCAAGCTCGAGAGCTACCTCGCGTACGTCGATCCGGACGCTGCGCGGGTGTACTACGCGAGCATGACCGGCGTCGACCTCGCCGCACTCGACCCGGATGCGTCGTTCGCCGACGTGCGCACCGACGGCGGTCGCACCCAGGTCGAGCGCTACCGCAACAACACGGTGCGGGAGGCCACCGCCGACTTCCTGCGCCGGGGCATGCGCGAGTTCATCCTGGTCGGCACCCCCGAGCAGGTAGCCGACGAGATCGGCCAGCTGGTGTCCGACACCGGGCTGGACGGTTTCAACTACACCCCGTTCGTTTCGCCAGGTTCGTACCGGGAGTTCGTCGATGACGTCGTCCCCGTGCTGCAGCGTCGCGGCCTGCTGAAGTCCGAGTATTCGCCCGGAACGTTCCGGGACCGCCTGTTCGGGCACGCTCGCGTGCCGGAAACGCATCCGGCGGCCCGGTTCCGTTTCTCGGCTTCGCGCGCATAATCCGTTCACGCCGTCAACTGCGTCTGAGGGAACCTCCATGAGCGATACAGCCTTGAGCGTCGAGGTGAACGGCATCAACCAGATCTCGGAGGCCGAGCGGAAAGGCAGACCGCGCGACCTCTTCTGGCCCTGGTTCGCGGCCAACGTCTCGGTGCTCGCGGTCGCCTACGGCTCGTACGTCCTCGGCTTCGGGCTCTCGCTCGGCCAGGCCGTGTTCGTCGGCGTCGTCGGTATCGCGCTGTCCAACGCGCTCGTCGGCGTCATCGCGATCGCCGGCAAGCGCGGCTCGGCCCCGACGATGACGCTGACCCGGGCCGCGTTCGGCGTCCGGGGCAGCCGGCTGCCGTCGCTGATCTCCTGGCTGCTCACGGTGGGCTGGGAGACGTCGCTGGCGGTGGTGGCGGTGCTCGCGACCGCGACGATCTTCGACCGCCTCGGCGCCGGCGGCGGCACCGCGACGAAGCTGCTCGCGCTCATCGTGATCGTGGCGCTGATCGCGGTCGGCGGGGCGCTCGGCTTCAACCTCATCATGCGGGCCCAGAAGTGGATCACCTGGATCGCCGGCGTGCTGACCGTCGTCTACATGGTCTTCGCGGCGGACGAGATCGACTTCGGGAAGCTGGGCGACCTGCCCGGCGGTTCCACCGCCGCGGTGGTGGGCGCGCTGGTCTTCACGATGACCGGGTTCGGGCTGGGCTGGGTGAACGCGGCCGCCGACTACTCGCGCTACCTGCCGCGGTCGTCGTCGACCGGCGGCGTGGTCTGGTGGACCGCGTTCGGCGCGTCGCTGGCCCCGGCGGTGCTGCTGCTGTTCGGCATCCTGCTGGCCGGTTCGTCCGACACGTTGAACAAGTCGATCTCGGCCGACCCGGTCGGCGCGCTCACGACGATCCTGCCGACGTGGTTCCTGCTGCCGTTCGCGGTCGTGACGATCCTCGGGCTGGTCGCCGGCGCGGTCATGGACGTGTACTCGTCCGGGTTGGCGCTGCTCAACGTGGGCCTGAAGGTCCCGCGCTGGGTGGCCGTCTGCATCGACTCGACGCTGATGCTGATCGGCTCGATCTACGTGGTGTTCTTCGCGAACGACTTCCTCGGGCCGTTCCAGGGCTTCCTGATCACGCTGGGCGTGCCGATCGCGGCCTGGTGCGGCATCTTCATCGCCGACATCCTGCTGCGCAAGCGCGACTACGCCGAGGCCGAGCTGTTCACGCCGTCCGGGCGGTACGGCGACATCCGCTGGGCGTCGGTGCTGCTGGTCGTCGTCGGTTCGGTCGTCGGCTGGGGCCTGGTGACGAACACGATGGCCTCCTGGCTCGACTGGCAGGGCTACTTCCTCGGCGCGATCGGCGGCAAGTCGGGCGACTGGGCGTTCGCGAATCTCGGCGTCATCGTCTCGTTGGCGATCGGATTCGTCGGGTACCTGGTGCTCGGGCGAGGTGCAGTGCGCTCCCAGGAGGCGGCGGACGCTGTGGAAGGCTCGCCGCGAACCACTGCGCAACCTGAGGGTGTGAATTGATGAGTTACCAGGCTGACGACGCCCGGTACGAGAAGCTGCCGTACCGGCGCACGGGCCGCAGCGGCCTGAAGCTGCCCGCGGTCTCGCTCGGGCTCTGGCAGAACTTCGGTGACGAGAACCCGCTGGCCACGCAGCGAGCGATCCTCCGGCGGGCGTTCGATCTCGGGGTCACGCACATCGACCTCGCGAACAACTACGGCCCGCCCTACGGCTCCGCCGAGATCAACTTCGGCCGCATCTTCGCCGAGGACTTCAAGCCGTACCGCGACGAGCTCGTCATCTCGACGAAGGCCGGGTACGACATGTGGCCCGGGCCGTACGGGGAGTGGGGGTCGCGGAAGTACGTTCTCGCGAGCCTCGACCAGTCGCTGGAGCGGATGGGGATCGACTACGTCGACATCTTCTACTCGCACCGGTTCGACCCGGAGACGCCGCTCGAGGAGACGATGGGCGCGCTCCACACCGCGGTCACGTCCGGCCGCGCGCTCTACGCGGGTATCTCCAGCTACTCGCCGGAGCGCACCGCCGAGGCGGCCCAGATCCTGCGCGAGCTGGGCACGCCGCTGCTGATCCATCAGCCGTCGTACTCGATGCTCAACCGCTGGATCGAGCCCGAGCTGCTCGACACGCTCGGCGACCTGGGCGTCGGGTGCATCGCGTTCTCGCCGCTGGCGCAGGGGCTGCTCACGTCGCGGTACCTCGACGGCATCCCGGCCGACTCGCGCGTGGCCCGGGAAGGATCGGCGACGTCGTCGATGCTGACCGACGACGTGCTCGCGCGGATCCGGTCGCTGAACGAGCTCGCGTCCCGGCGCGGCCAGTCGCTGGCCCAGCTGGCGCTGTCCTGGGCGCTGCGCGACGAGCGGGTGACGTCGGTGCTGATCGGCGCGTCGAGCGTCGCCCAGCTCGAAGACAACCTGGCCTCGACGCAGAACCTCGAGTTCACCGACGACGAGCTGGCCGAGATCGACAAGTACGCGGTCGAGTCCGGCATCGACCTCTGGCGCACCTCCTCCGAGGGGTAAGCCCGCCCGCGGCGGCGCTACGGCGCTTGAACCGAGCGCCGGTGCGCCGCCGCGGCGTCCACCACCGCCACCAGGAACCGGTGCGCGACCTCGACGTCCTCGGCCGAGAACTGCTGCACGACCTCGAGAATGCGCTCCTGCAGCGGCCCGAAGAACTCCCGGGCCAGCGCCATTCCGTCCTCGTCGTAGTGCAGGTACACCCGCCGCCGGTCGGCGCCCTCGCGCACCCGCCGCAGGTGCCCCAGCGTCTCCAGCCGGTCGATCACCGCGGTCGTCGCGCCGGACGACAGCCCAAGCGCCGCTCCGAGCAGGCCGGGCGTCAACGGCGAGCCGCGGCCCTCGGCGTCCATGACCTCGATCAGCGCCTGCAGGTCGGTGGCGTGCAGGCCGTGCAGCTCGGCGAACGCCTGGCTGACGAGACGCGCCTCGATGAAATACCGCCGGAGCTCGCGTCCGAGCTCCCGCGTGCGCTCCCGGTCGTCCACGAGTTGCAGACTACTGCGCCGTCCCTAAACTCTCGATCATCAAGAGACTCGGCGATCGAGAGAAGTAGACATGACCGACCTAGTCACCGGGCGCCGATCGGCGTGGCTGCTCCTCCTGTTGGCGATCCTGCTGTCGGGAGCGATCGTCGCCCTGGGCGGCAGCGCCGAGACCAGCAACGAGCCGACCGCGAGCCTCCCGTCCTCGGCCGAGTCGGCGAAGGTCGCCGAGCTGCAGAAACGGCTTCCGAGCGGCCAGACCAACCCGGCGCTGATCCTTTACACCCGCGACGGTGAGCCGCTCACCAACGCCGACCGCGCGAAGATCGCAGCGGACGCTCAGGCGATGCGAGCCGGCAGCCCGCCGATCTACTCCCCCGAGCGCACCGCTGCGCTGCTCGCCGTCCCACTCCCCGCTGACCTCGACAACGACGTCGTCATCGACCGGGTCGAGAAGCTCCGGCAGCAAGCCCGAGCGGACCAGCCGGACGGTCTCACCGCCCAGGTCACCGGCGGCGCCGGCTTCCGCGCCGACATCGCGTCGTCGTTCAGCGGCGCGAACGTCAAGCTGCTGACCGTCACCGCGCTGGTCGTCGCCGCGCTCCTGCTGATCACCTACCGCAGCCCCGTGCTCTGGCTGGTCCCGCTGGCCGTCGTCGGCGCCGCGGACGTAGTCGCCGGGTCGGTGATCGCGCTGGTCTCGAGGGCGACCGGCCTACACGTCGACCCGTCCACGACCGGAATCGTCGACGTCCTGGTCTTCGGCGCGGGCACCGACTACGCGCTGCTGCTCATCGCCCGCTACCGCGAGGAGCTCCGGCGCACCGACGACCGCCGAGCCGCGATGCGCCGGGCATTGAGGTCCGGCGGCGGCGCGATCGCGGCCAGCGCGGTCACCGTCACGCTGAGCCTGCTCACGCTGGCGCTGGCCGTCCTGGAGAACGACCGCGCGATCGGCCTGGCCGGCGCGATCGGCATCGTCGTGGCGGCGACGTTCGGACTCGTCGTGCTGCCCGCCGCCCTGGTCGTCTGCGGCCGCGGACTGTTCTGGCCGTTCGTCCCGCGCCCGGGCGACCCCGACAAGTCCCGGACCGGCGCCTGGGCGAAGGTCGCCCACGGCGTCGCCCGCCGGCCGGTCGCGGTGGTCGCGCTCTCGGTCGTGCTGCTGGGCGTGCTGTCGGCCGGCGTAGTCGATGCCCGGCTCGGCTTGAGCCAGACCGAACAGTTCCGGGTGCAGGCCGAGTCGGTCGACGGCCTGGAGGCGCTCAGCCGCTACTACCCGGCCGGCGCCACCGATCCGGTCGCGATCCTGACGGAACCGGCCAAAGCCGCCGAGGTCACCGAACTGGTTCGCACCACCCCCGGCGTCGCGTCGGTGCGGCCGGGCGAAGCGAACGGGCCGGTGACCGAAATCGACGTGGTCCTGGACGCGGCCCCGGCCACCGCCGAGAGCTACGACGCGATCCGAGCGCTGCGCGACCGGGTCGGACCAACCGGCGCGCTGGTCGGCGGCTCGGTCGCGACCGAACTCGACACCCGCGAAGCCGCGATCCGCGACCTGAAGGTCATCGTCCCGCTGGTCCTGGGCGTGGTGTTGATCGTGCTGGTGGTCCTTTTGCACGGCGCGATCGTCGCGCCGCTGCTGCTGATGCTCACGGTCGTGGCGACGTTCTTCGCCGCGCTCGGCGCCAGCGTGTTCCTGTTCGTGCACGTCCTGGGCTACCCGGCGCTGGACACGGTGGTCCCGCTGCTCGCGTTCCTGTTCCTGGTCGCGCTCGGCGTCGACTACAACATCTTCCTGGTGACCCGCGCCCGCGAGGAAGCGCTGCGGGCCGGCACGCGCGAAGGCATCACGACCGCGGTCGCGGTCACCGGCGGCGTCATCACGAGCGCCGGTGTGTTGCTGGCGGCCGTGTTCGCGGTGCTGGGCGTGCTGCCGCTGATCACGCTCACCGAGATCGGGGTGATCGTCGGAATTGGCGTGCTGCTCGACACTCTGCTGGTGCGGACCGTGCTGGTGCCGGCGTTGGTGGTCCTGCTGGACCGCCGGTTCTGGTGGCCCAGCGGTCTGTCGCGGCCGGCTTCGTCGGCTGAGGTCGGAGACGTTTGATTTACGCCTGCCGGGCGCGCGCCGGTTGCTTCCGCGACCGAGGTGCGCCTGGCCGGCCGAGCCGTTCCGCTCGCCGGAGCGGGTTGCGGGCCCACCCTCGCTTGCTGGGGGTATGCCGGGCTCAGCGCGGCGTTCCGCGCCGTGGGTGGGTGGGTGGGCCGCGGGTCGTGTCCTCCTGACGAGCCGAAGCTTCTCAGGCCGTGCGCCGGGGCGCAGCCGTGCGCCGAGGCCCGACCGAAGGAGGTCGGGGTCCGGATACGGAAACGCAGCGTGTGCGGAGCCGTGGCCCGTGGGCGGAAGCGCGGCGGGCGCGGAGCGCAGAGCGCGGAGCCCGGCGCGCGCGGGGCGCGGAGCGCGCGGGGCGCGGAGCGGTCGACCGGATCTGTGACCCGTCGGGCCGTGGTAGTCGCCGCCGCGGACGCGCTCGA
>NZ_VIRS01000072.1 GCF_006912135.1 Cryptosporangium phraense
CGCCGCCCGGCCACCCGGCCCAACCCTCAGACCGAAACCTGCTCCATAGCCTCAGCAGTCAACCGCACCGACCGCAACCGACCCTCAACCGTCGAAGCCTGATGCGTCACGATCAACTCGTCCGCATCCGCTTCCTTCCGGAACCCCTCCAGAAACTCCCGAACCTCCGAAGGCGTCCCCACCGCCGAGTACTTCATCATCTCGTCGAGATGCTGCCCGGCTCCGGACGCGATCAGCGCGTCGGTCTCCGCGTCGGTCAAATTCCGGCCCCGCCCGAACAGCAACCGCGCGCGCTGCCTGCGAACCACGTCCAGCTCCGCGGCCGCCTCCCCGGCGGAATCGGCGGCCAGGACGTTCGCGCCCGCGATCACGTACGGCTCCGGGTTCTCCTCGGACGGCCGGTACTCCCGACGGTAGAGCGCGACCGCCTGGGTCAGCGCCTGCGGCGCGAAGTGCGACGCGAACGCGTACGGCAAACCGAGCGCCGCCGCGAGCTGGGCTCCGAACAGCGACGAGCCGAGGATGTACAGCGGAACGTTCGAGTCCTTGCCCGGGTAGGCGTTCACGCCCGGCACCAGCGTGTTGCCGCTCAGGTAGCCCTTCAGCTCCTGGACGTCCTGCGGGAACGAATCGGCCGAGCGGGGATCGCGGCGGAGCGCGTACATCGTGTTCTGGTCCGAGCCCGGCGCCCGGCCCAGCCCCAGGTCGATCCGCCCCGGATACATCGCGGCCAGCGTGCCGAACTGCTCGGCGATCGTCAGCGGGGCGTGGTTGGGCAGCATGATCCCGCCGGCGCCGAGCCGGATCGTGCTCGTGTGCGCGCCCACGTGCGAGATCAGCACGCTCGTCGCCGAGGACATGATCGCGTGCATGTTGTGGTGCTCGGCGTACCAGACCCGCTGGTAGCCCGATTCCTCCGCCGCCCGGGCGAGCGCGACGCTCGAGGCGATCGCGCTCGTCGCCGACTCACCGGTGCCGACCGGCGCGAGGTCAAGGATCGATAGCGGGAAGCCCATGATGCCCTCGGATCGTCAAGAACGGAGACTGTCTCCGTTTCAACGTAACACCCGCGAAGCCGCTTGACACGAGCCCCCCGCACCGGCAAAGGTAAACCATATGGTTCACCGTCAGTTCGCAGCGCTCGGCGACCCGACCCGCCTGGCCATCGTCGAGCGCCTGGTCCGCGGCCCGACGTCGGCCGGCGACCTCGCCGCTCCGACGTCGATGTCGCTGCCCGCCGTCCTCAAGCACCTGCGCGTACTCGAGGACGCCGGCCTGGTGACGACCGTCAAGCGCGGACGCGTCCGCGAATGCCGGTTGCGCGACGACGCGCTCGTCGCGGTGGCCCAGTGGACCGCACAGCAGCAGGCGCTCTGGTCGACCCGGCTGGACGCTCTCGGCACTCTCCTGGAGGACTCGTGACCAGCCCGCTCTCGTTCGACCTCGACCGCACCTACCCCGTCCCGCCGGACCGGGTCTGGGCCGCCTGGACCCGCGCCGACCTGCTGGAACGCTGGGTCCTCCCGGACCCGGAGTGGCGCCTCTCCCAGTGCGAGGTCGACGCCCACCAGGGCGGCGGCTACCGGCTGCGGTTCGGCCCCCGCCCGGCCGGCGACGAGTACACCGAGACGGCCACGTTCACGGTGTTCCAGCCGGTCGAGAAGCTCGTCCTCGACACGCTCACCGAGGGGGAGGGCATGAAGGAGCGGTCCCGGGCCACGGTCCTGTTCCGGCCGGTCGCGGGCGGCACCCGGCTCGAGCTCACCGTCGAAGCCGTCGAGGGCATCGACACCCTCGACCACCTGCGCACCGGCTGGCAGTGGTGCCTCGAGGGCATCGCCGCGCAGGTCAGCGCATGAGCACCGCGACCCCGACCCGCCGCCGCGCCGGCCTGATCCGCACCGGCCTGGCCGCCACGCTCACCGCGATGGTGGCGGTCACCGCCGTCGCCGCGCTGGCCCGGGCGCTCGGCGCCGACTTCGAACTCCCCGACGGCGGCGAGGCGATCCCCTTACCCGGCTTCGCGGTGGTGACCGGCGTCTTCTCGCTGATCGGCGTCGCGCTCGCGGGCGCCTGCCGGCGCTGGTCGGAACGTCCCGCCACACACTTCCTGCGCATCGCGGTCACACTCACCGCGATCTCCCTGGTCCCGCCGTTCCTCGTCGGCGCGACCGCCGCCACGACCGCCGCACTCCTCGTGCTGCACCTGGTCGCCGCGGCGATCGTCATCCCCACCCTCACTAGGCGCCTGGAAAGCTGACCTCCGCGGTCTCGACCGTCCCGGCCTCCCGCCCCGGAGCGCTCTGGAAGCTCCAGTACAGGTTCGTGTGGGCGATCACCTGCCCGGGCGGCGGCGCCCCGTAGGCGCTCAGGTCCTCGGTGGTGTGCGCGTCGGAGACCAGGATCGCGTCGTAGCCGCGGGTGAACGCGCCGTGCAGCGTGGAGCGGATGCAGGCGTCGGTCTGCGCGCCGGTGACCACCAGCCGCCCCACCGCGCGCTCACCGAGGACCTGCTCCAGGTCGGTGGCCTCGAACGCGTCGCCGTAGAGCTTGTGGATCAGCGGTTCCGGCTCCTGCCGCTCCAGCTCCCCGACGTACTGCCACTGGTCGCTGCCCTGGGGCAGGTCGTCCGCGGAGTGCTGAATCCAGACCACCGGCACGTCCGCGGCGCGGGCCTTCCCGATCAGCGTGTTGATGTTCGCGATCACGGCCTCCCGGTCGTGCGCGCCCTCCACCACGCCGTTCTGCACGTCGATCACCAGCAGCGCGGTGTTCGGCCGGTCGGTCAAGGTCGTCACGGAAGCCTCCGTTCGTCTCGGCGAGGTCCTTTTCTTTACGCTATGCGGCGAACCGCTCCGGCGTAGGTCATCACCGGCCCACGCGGACGGTGAGCTGAGCGGCGCCGTCGGCCCGGGTCGCGACGAACGTCCAGCACCCGGGCCGGCGGAACACCCAGCCGGTGCCCCACTGGTCGGGTTCGCTGTGCGCGGCCGGCCCCCACACCGGGCCGGTCCGCGCGCCGCCGGGCCCGTCGGCATGGACGGTGAAGCCCGCGGTGCCGGGCATCTGCCAGACGATCTTGACCTCGCGCCCGACCGTGACCGCGGGCGCGAAGAAGATCGCGGTGACCGCCGCGCCGACCCCCCGCCGGGACGACAGCCCGACCGGATCCAACACCGCATCCGCCGGACACGAGGACGCGACCGGAACCCCCGTCGGCGAGGCGTCCGCCGAAAGCGAGGCGCCCGGAGCCGCTGACGGCGAGCCGGCCGGTGACGGTGAGGCGGGCCGATCCGGGGCGGGTGCGCCCGAGGCGCACGCGGTCACCACGCCCACGCAGGCGAGCGCGGTCCAGACGCGGGCGACCCGGCCCATGCCGCCGACGGTAGCGCGTTCCGCTCCCGGCGGCGGCCCAGCCATGAAACCCGCCCGGCTGGGCACCCTGTTCCACGTGCACATCGGAACCTCGGGATGGAGCTACGACCACTGGGACGGCGTCCTCTACCCGCCGGGGACACCGACCCGCGATCGCCTGGCTCACTACGTCCGAAAATTCGGAACGGTGGAGCTGAACGCGAGCTTCTACCGGTGGCCGAAGGCCACGACCTTCGCGGGTTGGCGGCAGCGCCTGCCGGACGGGTTCCTCCTGACGGTGAAGGCCCCACGCGGGCTGACCCACGCGCGACGGCTGCACGAGCCGGAGCAGTGGATCGGCCGCATCACCGAGGGGGTGCACGAGCTCGGCGACCGGCGCGGGGTCCTGCTCGTGCAGACCCACCCGGCCCACACCCGCGACGACGCCCGGCTGGAGTACTTCCTGAGCCGTGTGCCGTCGTGGCTGCGGGTCGCGATGGAGTTCCGGCACCCGAGCTGGCACGAGGAGCCGGTCTTCGACCTGCTCGAACGCCACGGCGCGGCCTACTGCGTGATGAGCGGGGCCGGGCTGCCGTGCATCCTCCGCGCGACCGCGCCGTTCGTGTACGTCCGCCTGCACGGCCCGGATCACCACAGGCTCTACGCCGGCTCCTACTCCGACGACGACCTCCGCTGGTGGGCCGCGAGGATGCGCGAGTGGCAGACGTCCGGCCGCGAGGTCTTCGCGTACTTCAACAACGACGGCTTCGGCCACGCGGTCCGCAACGCGGAGACGCTGCGGAGAATGACCGAAGGGTAGGCCCGCTCCGGGGCCACGTCCCGCGTGCCCGGCTCCGGCGTGACGGTCCGCTTGGTACGGTGCCCACTGTGGACGGATCGAGCGACCCCGGCATCGACGAGACCCGGCCGAGCAGCGCGCGGGTCTGGAACTACCTACTCGACGGCACCGACAACTTCCCCGTCGACCGCGAGCTGGCCGAGCTGCTGCGAACCGCCAACCCGGGCATCGCCGCGGTCGCCCAGGCCCAGCGCAGGTTCCTCGTCCGCGCGGTCACGCTCCTGGCCGGCGACGCGGGCATCCGGCAGTTCCTCGACATCGGGGCCGGCCTCCCGTCGGCCGACAACACCCACCAGGTCGCCCAGCGCGTGGCCCCCGACGCCCGGGTCGTCTACGTCGACAACGACCCACTCGTGCTGGCCCACGCCCAGACCCTGCTGACCAGCTCCCCCGAGGGCCGGACCGCCTACGTCGACTCCGACGTCGAGGACCCGGAGCGGATCCTCACCGACGCCGCGCGGACCCTCGACCTCAGCCGGCCGGTCGCGCTGACGATGATCGGCATTCTCGGGAACGTCGCCGACTACGCCGAGGCCCGGTCGATCGTCGAGCGGCTGCTCGCCGCGGTGCCGCCGGGGAGCTACCTGATCGTCAGCGACGGGACGAGCACCAGCGCGGAGAGCGTCGAGAGCGAGCGGGTCGCCAAGGAGGGTGGGCACCCGTACAACCTGCGGACGCCCGAGGAGATCGGCGGGTACTTCCAGGGCCTGGAGCTGCTCGAGCCCGGGGTGGTGTCGACCCCGCTGTGGCGCCCGCCGCCGGGAAAGGTGCCGGAGGCCCTCGACGTGTACTGCGCGGTCGGCCGCAAACCTCTGCCCTAAGCCGGCTGCAGGCGGAGGACGGCCCGGTCGCCCTCGACCGCGATCACGAAGATCACCTGGTTGTTGATCTGCTGACGCGCGCCGACGCTACCGGTCACCGTGCTGCTGAACCCGCTGGCCGCGGTCTGCGACAACGTCACCAGGCCGCCGGACACCTGGACGTGCAACGGTCCGAGGTCGCCGCGGACCCGGAGCACGTCGCCGCTGCGCACGATGACCTCGCAGGTGTTGTCGGCGCAGGCCGAGAGGTTCCGCCCGTCGGCGGCGGCGAACGCCGGCTTCACCGGCGAGGGAGAGACCGACGGCGACGTCGACGTCGACGGCGATGTCGACGGTGAGGGTGCCGCTGGGGGAGTGTCCGACGGATCCCCGCCGCACGCCGCGAGCAGAAAGACCGGAACGACCAGAAGCGCCGGGAATCGTCGCATGCCCTAGGGATCCCAGACCCCGCTATACGACCGCTATACGGACCCTCACCACGTCGTCCACCGCCACCCGCTCGGAGACCGGCACCATTCCCCACCCGTAGCTGACCCCGGACGCCAGCGCGCGCAACCCGTCGACGCACTCGTCCGGCACCGTCACGAAGTGGTACGGCGACGGCCCGCGCCACTCCCAGACCGGCCCCTCGAAGTCGTACTCCACTACCGCACCGTAGCGCCGGGCCCGGGCAGGACGTCCACATCGGTCGCGTGCATCGGCTGACCGCACGACGAACAGACCGGCTCGACGTGCGCGATCTCGCCGCAGGCATGATGCCGGTAGAGGACCGGCGGGCCGGCCTCGCCGGCGGTCCAGCGGTCGCCCCACCGGACGATCGTCAGCAGCAGGTCGCACAGCTCCTGCCCCTTCACGGTCAGCACGTACTCGTAGCGGACCGGCCGCGACGAGTACTGCCGACGTTCCAGCACGTCCTGCGACACCAGCCACGCCAGCCGCTGCGTCAGGACCTTGCGGGAGATGCCGAGGTCGGCCTGCAACTGGTCGAAGCGGCTGATGCCGACGAAGACGTCGCGCAGGATCAGCGGCGACCACGGCTCCCCGATGACGTCGAGCGTCCGGGCGATGGAGCAGGCGGCCAGGTCGGCGAACTGCGTGCGTTGCATGTCGACCAGCCTAGCAAAGAGGGTTCCCTCAGGGAACCGACGATGTTAGGTTCGGTTTCCCGAGGAACGAAGGAGGCTCGTATGAACCGCCCGGCCGTCGTATCCGCCGCCGAGTGGCAGGACGCCCGCGAGGCGCTGCTGCGCAAGGAGAAGGAACTCACCCACGCGCTCGACCGGCTCGCCGCCGAACGTCGCCGCCTGCCGATGACCCCGCTGACCAAGCCGTACCTGTTCACCGCGCCCGACGGCACGACGACGACGCTGACCGGCCTGTTCGACGGCAAGCGCCAGCTCGTCATCTACCACTTCATGCGCGAGCCCGACGACCCGCACGTGTGCGGCGGCTGCAGCACGTTCACCGACAACCTCGCCGACCACACCGCCGAGCACCTGGCCGCCCGCGACACCCGGCTGATCCTCGTCTCGCGCGCCCCGCAGGACGAGATCGAACCGCTCCGCCGCCGGATGGGCTGGACCGTGCCCTGGTACTCCAGCTTCGGCAGCGACTTCAGCGACGATCTCGGCCTCGGCGGCATGTTCGGCCTCAGCGTCCTGCTCCGCGACGGCGACGACGTCTTCCGTACGTACTTCACCAGCGGCCGCGGCGTCGATCGGCTCCGCCTCGACTTCAACCTCCTCGATCTGACGCCCTACGGACGTCAGGAGGCCTGGGAGGACTCTCCGGACGGCTGGCCGCAGACGCCGACGATGCAGTGGCTTCGCCCCCACGACGAATACGGGAGCAACTGATGATTCCGGCCGACGTCGCCCAGCTCGTCGAGGGCACCAACATCGCGCATCTCGCCACCGTGCTGCCGGACGGTTCGCCGCATTCGGTGCCGGTCTGGATCGACCGGGAGGGCGACCGGCTGGCCATCCTGACCGGGCCGGACTCGCAGAAGGCGCGCAACATGGCGCGCGACCCGCGGGTCGCGATCTCGGTCGCCGACCAGGCCAACCCGTACGCGACCGCGATCGTCCGCGGCCGGGTCGCCGAGGTCGTCGACGGCGACGAGGCCTGGCGGATCATCGACCGGATCTCGCGCAAGTACACCGGCCAGGACTACGGGCTGCGCACCGGCCGGGTGGTGTTCCTGATCGAGCCGGACACCGCCCGGGCGGTCGCGTTCGGCTAAGGCGTGTTTCATGAGCTCAGGACGCCGCGGGCGTGACCCAGGCGGCGATCCGGCAAGGCGGAGCCTTGTCCGGATACCGCTGTTGTATCCGGACGAGGCGACAACGCCGCCGGTCGTCGTCTGGGTCACGGCCACGGTGGGCTGCTGGCTTAGGAAACACGCCTTAGCTGGGCTCGGGCCGGAAGGTGGCCGGGGCGTCCGGCCAGATCATCCGGATGCGGCGCGGGGAGCCGTTGAGGCGGGCCGGGTCGCCGGGGACGGGAGTCGTCTCGCCGCGGGTCGCGCCCCGCGCGGTGTAGAACGCCTGCGCCGAGGTGTTCTGCTCGAGCACCCAGAGGTACATCGCGACGCTCCCGCGGTCGGCGACCGCGCGCGCCGCGGCGCGCAACAGGTGGGTTCCGACGCCGGTCCGGCGCCGGTCGTCGGTGACGTGCAGGTTGTCGACCAGGCTGCCCCACCGAGGGTCGTGATCGAACACGATGTGGACGAATCCCACGGCGCGGTCGTCGTACTCGGCGATGATCGTCGCGCTGGCACCCGGGGCGCCGGGGGCGCCGGGGGTCGTGGCGCTGGCGCGCTGGGCGCTGGGGGGCGTCGCGCGGGTGACCGGGGCGCCGGGGGTCGTCGTGCTGGCGGCCGGGGCGGCGAGGCGGGACTCCCACACGGCCCGGCGATCGGCGAGCACGTCCCCGTCGAGGAACGAGTCGGCGTAGGCGCCGCGGTAGTGGCGCCGCCAGCTGTCGGCGTGCAGCCGCGCGATGGCCGGCGCGTCGGCGGCAGTGGCGGGGCGGAGGGTGGGGTGCATTTCGGGCACGGTAGCAGGGTGGGGGCTGCCGCCCCGGCGCGGCCGAGCGGGGCGCATATCGAGCCGCCGGGTGCCCCAGCACGAACACCGTCGCTGCTGCCCCGGGCGCGAGCCGGCCGCCTACGTGTCATCCCGAGCGCCCGGCTCGCTGGCGTCCATGGTGGACGACGCGGGCGGTGATCAGTTGGAACGGGGGCTGCTTCGAGGTGCCGAAGGAGCAGACCTGGCCCGCGCGAACCAGATCGGTCAGCGCCCGACGGTCTCGCCCAGATCCGTCGCGTCGCCCGCCACGCCGAACTCGCGACGAGCCCGCGACAGAAAGTCGCCATGGCGGTGGCTCCCGCCGTTGCATCAACCAGCCCATGAACTCGAGGGCTGCCTCACGAGTGGCCCTGCGCGTGCGAGAACCATCGTTGGCACGCGAAGCCGGGACTGCGCCGGCCGGGCCGCGCCCGCCGGGCCGCGCCGTGCCAGGGGGCGCTGGCGCGCCCGGCGCCGTGCGCGCTCAGGCGGATTGCTCCCGCCGGATGCCCTGTCCGGGCCGCGCCGCCCGGGTCACGCTGGACAACTTGATGAGCCGGCCGCCGGCCACTGGCCCGGGCATACAAATGCGCGGGTTACCGGGGTTTTCGAGGCCCCGGAGACCCCGGAAGGTCAGAAAACCGCGTATGGATCGGGCCAGCAAGCGCTGGACTGGACCCGCGCGGCTACGTGCGGCCCAGCGCCCCTGCGGCGCAATGCTTCTCCGCCGGTAGCGCAACGCCGATCTCTCCGCGTCACGAGGCGCCCCGCACCCCCGTACAACGCACGCCCGGCGCCTCCGCAGCGAAGCGCGCGTCGCCCGTCCACGCCGAACCACGCCCCACCGCCCCACCGCTGTGCCGTGCCGCGCTGTGCCGCACCGCTCCGCTCCGTGCCGCTCCGTGCCGCGCCGCACCGCTCCGCTCTA
>NZ_VIRS01000073.1 GCF_006912135.1 Cryptosporangium phraense
CGGCTGCCCAGGCGATGTGACCGTCCGGACGGATCAGCAGCGCGTCTGTCGGCCGCTGCTCGGTGCCGGCGGTCCGGATGTCGACGCGATCCAACCAGCCCGCGGCGGCCTCCCGCAGGTCGGCGCGGTCAGCGAGGACAAGGAGGATGGGGCGTGCACGGTGCAGAAGGGCGGCGACGCTGGTGGTGCCCTGGCCGGTCTGCAGGGTCAGGTCGGTGACGAATGTGCCGGTCAACGGGTGTGGATCGGAGCTGGGGTAGCGAAGGTCGGCGCCGGCGATCAGGGCACCGAGGCGGCGCGCCGGCTGGTCGTCGGCGAGGAGTTCCTGGACGACCTCGCGGAGTGCCTCGGCGGCCGGGTCGGTTCCGCGTCGCAGTGCTACCTGCGCGCGGGTCTGCAGTAGCGCCCGTTCTCCGGCGTACCGGCGTTCGGTCTCGTACGTGTCGAGTAGTCCGGACGGTGCCCCGCCCCGGATGTCGGCGGCCAGTTTCCAGGCGAGGTTGACCGCATCGAGCATGCCCAGGTTGAGTGCGGCTCCGGTCGCGGGAAGTAGATGAGCCGCGTCACCGGCGAGCAGGATCCGTCCGTCGCGGTAGCGGTCGGCCTGCCGGGCCTGGAACTGCCAGCGGGAAAGCCGAAACGCTTCGCCCATCGGGAGGTCCGCACCGAGCACCCGATGGACGCTCTGCTGGAACTCGGTCAGCGTCATCGGTTCGTCGTCGTCGTACTCGACCGATTCCTCCTCGACGGTGGTGGCGAACATGACCCCGGCTGTGACTCCTCCGAACCCGAAAGTGCCGCGTTCGGTGCGGGTGAAGCCCACGCCGATCCGGCCTACGCCGGGGATCTCGACGTCGCCGTTGGCGAAGCTGCGGACCGAGTCGGGCAGCGTGACCCGGGCCAGCCGGTTGACCTCTGGATAGGTGGTGCCGGGGAAGGCGATTCCGGTCAGGTCGCGGACGGTGCTGCGCGACCCGTCGCACCCCACCAGGTAGCGGGCGGTCACGTGTTCGGGCCCGTCCGGGCCCTGCACTCGCGCGGTGACCAGGTCGACGTCCTGGCTGGCCGCCGTCAGCACGCGTCCGCGCCGGATCTCGACGCCGGATTCGCAGGCGTGCTCGTCGAGGAAGCGCTCGAGGCGCGGTTGCGGGAGACCGATCGCGTGCAGTGGGGGCGCGGCCAGGCGGGTCAGGTCCACCTGCACGCCGCCGAACGGGAACCGGGGTGCCGGGTGCGGTGCGTCGCTGACTGCACGCAGCCGCTCCAGCAGCCCTCGGTAACGCAGTAGTTCCAGGATCTGGCCGCCGAGACCGCCGGCCTTCGGAGTGTCGCGCAATTCCGGGCGCCGCTCCAGCACGAGCGGTCGCGCTCCGGCCAGACACAGCTCGGTGGCCAGCATCAGACCGGTCGGACCGGCGCCGACAACGATGACGTCGACGTCCGTTTCTGGCATTCCTCGCACGGTTCTGCTCCCCGTTTATGCAGGTAAAGGATCCGGTCGCAGAGTGTGCACCCGCGCTGGGGTCTTGCCGCAAGACCCCCAGTGCGCTATAGCTTGGCAATGGAGGGAAGGGCGCTTCGAGCGTCCTTCGGCCGGTGAATATCGCGCCTGCGGAACGTGGAGAGCACTCCGGCGTAGCTTGACGCCGGAAATTACCGACCGGGCACTATCTCTACCTACATTCAGCATTCCGAGCGACTAATTGTGTTTCTTGAGGGTCTGTACAACCCACGCCAACCCAGGGTCGGAATTCGCTCCCTGCTTCCAGCCATTGACGCGAAACGTCCGGTATGCCGCGGGGCGCTCACCGCGGCCGGACCCGCTGTCTCCTATGTGGCTACAGCGTGAGCCAGTAAACGTTCGTGTCGCTACGTTGGAAGCCGAGCCGCTGGTAGAGCCGGTTGGCATGCTGGCGGGAAGGATGCGAGGTCAGGTCGACGGCGTGGGCCCCAGCTTCTCGGGCCAAACGCACTGCTTCCATAGTGAGGGCGGCGCCGATTCCTCGCTTCCGGCTGGCTTTGTCGACCACCACGTCCTCAATCCGTGCCTGCGTGCCCGTAGCAATGGGAAACATGACGAGCATTAGTACGCCTGCTATCTCGCCGTCGACGCGGGCGACGAGTAGGCGGTTACCGGGCCACCGCACGAGTGCGTCCACAGCGGCGGCGTTGAGAGGCGCGGCGCTCGGGTCGAGCTGAGGAAGCAGCAGGTCGAAAGCGCGAACAAGCTCAGGGGTGACTGCCTGTGCGACTTCCACAGCAATGGCCATGGTGGCCGATGGTAGCGATCGCACTCGCTGCGCCGAATTCGGACTGACGCCGGCGGAGAACTCACTCTCGTGGCACCCCTCTAGGTCAAGCCGGGGTCGTAGGGTGGTTGGTGACGGGTCCGGGAAGTGACTTTTCCGAAGCGTCGATGTCGGGGTTGGAGTCGGCCGCGCTGCAGTCAGGTGTCGTCCCCGGTTGTCCTCCCGGGCCGTCCCGGCTGTGTTTCGGGCGTCGCGGAGCATGGTGCGGTAGACGACGTCGGACAGGCGGCGTTTGAGTGCGCGCATGGCTTCGTTCGAGGTCTTCCCCTCGCTTCGGCGCCGGTCGTAGTAGACGCGTCCGGCGGTGGGGTTGCGCAGCTGGACGGTGGCCATGGTGTGCAGGACCCGGTTGATTTGCCGGTTCCCGCCGCAGGAGAGCCGGTGGTGGACGTGGTCATAGGAGGAGGCGTCGATCGGGGCGGTGCCGGTCCAGGACCCGAAGTGGGCTCTGGTGGGGAACCGCTGGATGTTGCTCACTTCGACCAGCAATCGGGCGGCGCCGGAGGGGCCGATGCCGTGCAAGTCCAGGAGGTTGGTGCCGGTCGCGCGGACGAGGTCGCGGAGTTCTTTGTCGGCGTTTTTGCTGCGCTGGTAGATCCGTTCGAGGTCAGTGATGAGTTCCGCGGCGACCCGGTGGCGTGCTTTACCTGCCGGATCGGTCGGTCGGACGTCGGCGAGGAGCTTCTTGGCTTGCGCGGCCGACAAGAATGTTTTCGCTCCGCCCGGGATGAGCAGCAGGAGCAGGGCGTGGAGCTGGGAGATCATCCGGGTGTGGTCTTCGCCCAGCGACCGGCGCCGGTCGACCAGGGTCTGCAGGACCGCTAGCTGCTGGTCATCGACGACGGGGTGCAGCCCGGCCATCCGCGTGCCGACCAATGCGACGGAGTGCGCATCGGTGGCGTCGGTCTTGCGGCCTTGGCCGGTGGCGAAGACGCCGGTTCGGGCAGACAGTTTGGGTGGCACGTCGATGACCTGCTCACCGTCACTGATCAGGCGGGCAGCGATGTGTTTGCCGATGCCGTTGCAGCCCTCGATTGCCCACACTCGTTCCGGCCAGCCGGCCACCGAATCTTTCATGGCCGCGTAGCCGTCGACGGTGGTCTCGAACCGGCCCCCGCCGACCACAGTCTCGTCGCTGGCCATCACTTCGATCGTGACCGATCGCTTATGCGGATCCATCCCGGATCACTACCCCGCGCCAACCGGACGACGGGCTGGTCAAAGCACTGTTCATTACTGCGTCAGTTCCTTCAGCGCCCCCTGCGACCACCAGGAAAAGTCGTGAGGGCACCGCTACTTCGAGCGCGGGGCACACCCCTCTTCAGCCACTCCGACCCTGAAGCGACGCCCGGCCCGCGCAGGCCACGAGAGAGCCACACGACCCGCGTGGGCAGCCGCGAGGGGAGCAACGAACCGGGCGCCTGGACGCTACCCCGTCGGGCACCGTCCTACCGCCCATTAGATAAGTAGCCGCGGATAACGAACTCGCCGGCGGCAGCGGCAACGGCCCGCGCGCCGTCGGAGCCGGTGGTTGATCGGCGGTTGCTCGGATGTAACGCAGCGTCGTGGGCGGGGGTGGTTCGTGGTGACGTGGCGACCACCGATCGACGCCTTCGGGCTCCGAGCTCAGGCTCCGTAGCGAATGTCACCAGGTAGTTCGTGGTAGCGCTGAGCGGGTCCTGGTGGTACAAATCGACTAGACGACTCGATAAACCTTCATTCCGGACTTTTAATCCGCGGGTCTGTTAACCAGTGCTATCTAGTGCGTTCTTTTGTTAGCCCGTGAGGTGCTAAAACGTCATTTCGGGCGGCACGCGGTGGTCTCTTCAGGAATCCGCGGGCTTACTGGTGGCTTCGCCGCGAGGGCGCGCGTCGATGGGAGCCGGCGAGGCTGATGTTGGTCTGCTCGCCGTTCGCGTGGCTGATGATCGCCGGTCAGCCGATGTCGAAGAACTGGTCGTGGTCGAGGCGCGCTCCGAGCGCGGCGAGCCGTTGAATCGTGCGTGAGCTGTAGGCGACCGCGGCGGCCGACGGGACGGGGTCGTCTCCGTCGGCATGGTGGCTGGTGCTTTTGATGACCACCATCACTCCGGTGCTGAGCCCGAGCGCATTGCAGGCGTGCCGGAGGCGGTCGGTGTAAGGCTCGACAGCGTCGAGGAGGCGGGTGACGACCTTCTCGCTGTTGGGCGTCTCCAGCGGCGGGACGCCGAACTTCCAGGCGGCGAAGTTCCGCGGCGGCCCTTGGCGGTACGGGGTCGGGTCACCGCGGCGCCAGGACTCGGTGGGAAGTAGCCCGACGAGTTCGGTGACCCGGTCGGGGTCGAACGCCATCTGTTCGAGTTGGGCCGGCGTGTAAGGCGGCTGGCCGAAGTCGCCTTCTCGGCTGAAGTAGAGGTATGCCCGCTGGAGGTAGGTCGCCGCGCGATAGCTTTCCATCAGGAGTCGGACGCTACGGCAATGTCGCTGCTCGGCGCCTCGATCGAGCGGCACCGCCGCAACGCGCGTCGTCCACCGGGAGAGGCGGCTGTCGGGCAGCTTCCTCGATTGGTCGGCTCACGCCGCTGGCGATGGGTAACCGCGGACGATTTGGGCCGGGTTCGGGCGTCCAACGGACGCGGTCGGCGTGCCACGCGTTGGTCGGTGTGTCGAACGGTCTGGGAGGCGCGTTGCGCGCGTGAATCGGCTCGAACGGGCGGCCGGCCGCCACGGACGTTGTCCGCCGTGCGTCCGGCCCCAGTGATAGCCCCTGGAACACAGCGGGACACAACCGGACACCCCGCCGCCCGCAGCGCGGACGAAGCCAGCGGACACGAAACAGCCCCTGTCCAGCGTTTCCGCTGGCCAGGGGCTGTTTGCCCTGCGTGTGGCGGGTGAAGGATTCGAACCTTCGTAGGCTGAGCCGACGGATTTACAGTCCGCTCCCTTTGGCCACTCGGGCAACCCGCCTAGGGACTTGCACGTGCCGTACTGCCAAGAGGCAGGATAGCCAATGACCCAGCCCGGGCACCAATCAGGTACCCGACACTCACCGGGAGGAGCACGACACCGTGGCGGACTCGTCGTTCGACGTCGTCAGCAAGGTCGACCGGCAGGAGGTCGACAACGCCCTCAACCAGGCCGCCAAGGAGCTGAGCCAGCGCTTCGACTTCCGTGGCACGAACTCGTCGATCGACTGGGCGGGCGAAGAGGCGGTCACCCTGCAGGCCGACACCGAGGAGCGCCTCCTGGCGGCGCTCGAGGTGTTCAAGGACAAGCTGGTCAAGCGGGGCATCAGCCTCAAGGCGTTCGACGCGGGCGACCCCCAGCAGTCCGGCAAGGCCTATAAGCTGAGCGGCACGATCGTGCAGGGCATCGAGAGCGAGAAGGCCAAGAAGATCGCCAAGGCCATCCGGGACGAGGGCTTCAAGGGCGTCCAGGCCCAGATCCAGGGCGACCAGCTCCGGGTCACCGGCAAGAAGCGCGACGACCTCCAGGCCGTCATCGCACTCCTCAAGGCCCAGGACTTCGGCATCCCCCTCCAGTTCACGAACTATCGCTAGGCCGTACTTCAAAGGCCAGCCGCCCGCCGTGGCCGAGGCCGAGGCAACGCGGCCGGTCGCCGCCTGGCCCGCGCCCACGACGGCCTGAACTCTGAAGCACCGCCTAGTTCGAGTAGACGCGCGACGGGGCGACGAGCACCGCTGTTCGCCGCTCCGCGCGCATCACCCGATCGAACTCGTCGAAATCCTCGTGGGTGCCGCCGGCCGCGGTGAAGATCTCCCGCAGCAGCAACCGCAGCTCCTCCGGGTCCGCGTCGTCCGGCCCGACCAGCCGGGCGCGCCCCTCGACCGCCACCCACTCCCACCCGACCCGTACCACAACCGTCACCTGAGGGCGTTCCCGCAGGTAGTCGAGCTTTCGCGCGCCCCCGCGCACCACGAACGCGACCTCGCCGGACCCGCCCAGCACCCCCGCATTCACCACCGACGACTGGATCGTCCCGTCGGCCCGCAGCGTCGAGACCACCGACAGCCCCTGCTCCCCGGCCACCAGCCGAGCCACATCCGATAGATCAGCCATGGGCGCGACTGTATGCCT
This sequence comes from Cryptosporangium phraense, assembly GCF_006912135.1. Taxonomy (NCBI): domain Bacteria; kingdom Bacillati; phylum Actinomycetota; class Actinomycetes; order Cryptosporangiales; family Cryptosporangiaceae; genus Cryptosporangium; species Cryptosporangium phraense. The sequence continues at coordinate 6,387 of NZ_VIRS01000073.1, forward strand.
CCCGACCGACACAAAATCCGCCTGTGGACAGACGCCACCCCCTCCCGCCCAGAACCTAAGCTCCCCCCATGCCCCGGGAACGCACAGCGCGCGCGGTGATCGACACGGTCACCGCGGCGACGATCGGCGTCCTCGACCTGCTGCTCCAGCGCGGCACCGCCCCGGTCGTCTTCGCCGCCGTCCTGGTCGCCGCGATCGCGGTCCGCCGCACGTTCCCGGTCGCCTCGGCCGCGCTGGTCACCGTCACCGCGTTCGTCCAGTGGCTGGTCATTCCCCAGGTCGGGCTGCTCGCCGCCGACCTCGCGGTCCCGCTCGCCGTGCACGCCGTCGCCGCCCACGGGCCCCGCCCGCTCAGCCGCGCAATGTTCACCGCCGGCCTCGTCGGCGCCGGGCTCGGCGCCACCACCTGGCCTCCGGTCCCCGAGGCCGACCTCCAGAGCCACCTCCTCTTCGGCGCCGCCCTCGCCGCGCTGGTCCTCGCCGGCTGGGCCCTCGGCGCACTGCACCGCGTCCGCGAGGAACGCATCGTCGCGCTCACCGAGCGCGCCCGCCTCCTGGAGGTCGAGCGAGACCAGAAAGCGCTGCTCGCCGTCACCGCCGAACGCACCCGCATCGCCCGCGAGATGCACGACGTCGTCGCCCACTCCCTGGCGGTCGTCATCTCCCAGGCCGACGGCGGCCGCTACGCGAACTCACCCGAGGCCGCCCAGCAGGCGCTCGCCACGATCAGCGAGACCGGCCGCCGCGCGATGAGCGACACCCGCCACCTCCTCGGCCTCCTCCGCGCCGAAGACTCCCGCGCTCCCCAACCCGGCCTCGCTGACGTCTCCTCCCTCGTGGCCCAGGCCCGCTCGGACGGACTCGACGTCGACCTGGACCTCGACCCCGGCCTGACCCTCGCGCCCGGCCTAGGCCTGGCCGTCTACCGGATCGTCCAGGAGGGCCTCACCAACGTCGTCAAACACGCCGGACCCGCCGTGCGCGCCTCCGTCGAGATCCGCTGCACCCCCGTCGAGCTCCTGGTTTCAGTTATCGACGATGGGCGCGGCGCCGCCGCCGGACCGGGAACCACCGCACCCAGCACCACCGCCTCGAACGCCAGCGTGATCGGCGGCCACGGCCTGGTCGGCATACAAGAACGAGTAGCCGCCTACGGCGGCGACGTGCGCGCCGGCCCCGCCCGAGCCGGCGGCCACGAACTCCAAGCCCGAATCCCGATGCTCACCCCCTGAACGCGCCTGCCCCAGCGGCCCGCGATGGTCCGCCCAATGCGGGATGTCCGGGCCATGAGCCGGTCGCCGAAGCTCGCGGCTCGCGCGGCCCCGCCGCGCCCCGCGCAAACCGGTGCTCACCCCCGACCCGACATCCATGCCCCCGCCGCCTCGCCCGCACCCACGCAGTGCATCCGCGCCCGCGCTCGGCGTCCGCGCCCGCGCTCGGTGTCCGCGCCCGCGCTCGGCGTCCGCGCCCGCGCAGTACATCCGCGCTCGGCGTCCGCGCCCGCGCTCGGCGTCCGCGCCCGCCCTACGTCCGC
>NZ_VIRS01000074.1 GCF_006912135.1 Cryptosporangium phraense
CCTTGATGGAGAGTTTGATCCTGGCTCAGGACGAACGCTGGCGGCGTGCTTAACACATGCAAGTCGAGCGGAAAGGCCCTTCGGGGTACTCGAGCGGCGAACGGGTGAGTAACACGTGGGTAACCTGCCCCTTGCTCTGGGATAACTCCGGGAAACCGGGGCTAATACCGGATATGACTCTTTGAGGCATCTCTTTGAGTGGAAAGTTTTTCGGCGAGGGATGGACCCGCGGCCTATCAGCTTGTTGGTGGGGTGATGGCCTACCAAGGCGGTGACGGGTAGCCGGCCTGAGAGGGCGACCGGCCACACTGGGACTGAGACACGGCCCAGACTCCTACGGGAGGCAGCAGTGGGGAATATTGCGCAATGGGCGAAAGCCTGACGCAGCGACGCCGCGTGAGGGATGACGGCCTTCGGGTTGTAAACCTCTTTCAGCAGGGACGAAGCGCAAGTGACGGTACCTGCAGAAGAAGCACCGGCCAACTACGTGCCAGCAGCCGCGGTAATACGTAGGGTGCAAGCGTTGTCCGGAATTATTGGGCGTAAAGAGCTCGTAGGCGGCTTGTCACGTCGACTGTGAAAACCCGGGGCTCAACTCCGGGCCTGCAGTCGATACGGGCTGGCTTGAGTGCGGTAGGGGAGACTGGAATTCCTGGTGTAGCGGTGAAATGCGCAGATATCAGGAGGAACACCGGTGGCGAAGGCGGGTCTCTGGGCCGTAACTGACGCTGAGGAGCGAAAGCGTGGGGAGCGAACAGGATTAGATACCCTGGTAGTCCACGCCGTAAACGTTGGGCGCTAGGTGTGGGTCCCTATCCACGGGATCCGTGCCGCAGCTAACGCATTAAGCGCCCCGCCTGGGGAGTACGGCCGCAAGGCTAAAACTCAAAGGAATTGACGGGGGCCCGCACAAGCGGCGGAGCATGCGGCTTAATTCGATGCAACGCGAAGAACCTTACCAAGGCTTGACATACACCGAAAACTCGTAGAGATACGGGGTCCTTCGGGGCGGTGTACAGGTGGTGCATGGTTGTCGTCAGCTCGTGTCGTGAGATGTTGGGTTAAGTCCCGCAACGAGCGCAACCCTCGTTCCATGTTGCCAGCACTTCGGGTGGGGACTCATGGGAGACTGCCGGGGTCAACTCGGAGGAAGGTGGGGATGACGTCAAATCATCATGCCCCTTATGTCTTGGGCTGCACGCATGCTACAATGGCCGGTACAGAGGGCTGCGAAACCGTAAGGTTGAGCGAATCCCAAAAAGCCGGTCTCAGTTCGGATCGGGGTCTGCAACTCGACCCCGTGAAGTCGGAGTCGCTAGTAATCGCAGATCAGCAACGCTGCGGTGAATACGTTCCCGGGCCTTGTACACACCGCCCGTCACGTCACGAAAGTCGGTAACACCCGAAGCCCGTGGCCCAACTCTTCGGAGAGGGAGCGGTCGAAGGTGGGACTGGCGATTGGGACGAAGTCGTAACAAGGTAGCCGTACCGGAAGGTGCGGCTGGATCACCTCCTTTCTAAGGAGCACTAGCGTCCTTTCACCGATTGGTGGGGGCGCCAGATGCCGTTTACTAGGCGAGATGAGCATCAACATGATGCGAACGAGATCTAGTGCGGTGCTCAGGGTGGATCACTAACTAGTTCAGACACGCTGATCGGTTTTCTTAGTACAGCTGGCGTTGCCGGTGGGAACGGAAGATTCGGGAGGCGGGTTTGTAGAACACACTGTTGGGTCCTGAAATAACACACGCTGCGAGCCCCGGTGACGGGGCTTTTCGCATGGGCGTGGGTTGTTTCACCGGGCCGATTCGCACGACATCGCCGGCGTTGCCGGGCTGGTCGTGGTGGTGGATCGGTGGCTGGTCGTTGTTTGAGAACTGCACAGTGGATGCGAGCATCTTATCTTTGTGGTCAAGTTGTTAAGGGCGCACGGTGGATGCCTTGGCACCAGGAGCCGATGAAGGACGTGGGAGACCGCGATAGTCCTCGAGGAGCTGTCAACCGAGCTGTGATTCGAGGGTGTCCGAATGGGGAAACCCGGCAGCAGTTATGTGCTGTCACCCGCACCTGAACACATAGGGTGTGTGGAGGGAACGTGGGGAAGTGAAACATCTCAGTACCCACAGGAAGAGAAAACAACAGTGATTCCGTGAGTAGTGGCGAGCGAAAGCGGATGAGGCTAAACCGTCTGTGTGTGATACCCGGCAGGGGTTGCATAGGCGGGGTCGTGGGGTTTTTGTTGACTAGTCTGCCGGCTGGTCGGAGAGTAAGAAATTGATGTGTTAGTCGAAGGTTCTGGGAAGGACCGGCGTAGAGGGTGAGACTCCCGTAGACGAAAACGCATTGACTCTCTTCAGGAATTCCCAAGTAGCACGGGGCTCGTGAAATCTCGTGTGAATCTGGCGGGACCACCCGCTAAGCCTAAATACTCCCTGGTGACCGATAGTGCACTAGTACCGTGAGGGAAAGGTGAAAAGTACCCCGGGAGGGGAGTGAAATAGTACCTGAAACCGTGTGCCTACAAGCCGTCGGAGCCTTTTGGGGTGACGGCGTGCCTTTTGAAGAATGAGCCTGCGAGTTAGTGGTACGTGGCGAGGTTAACCCGTGTGGGGTAGCCGTAGCGAAAGCGAGTCCGAACAGGGCGATACAGTCGCGTGCTCTAGACCCGAAGCGGAGTGATCTATCCATGGGCAGGGTGAAGCGCCGGTAAGACGGCGTGGAGGCCCGAACCCACCAGGGTTGAAAACCTGGGGGATGACCTGTGGATAGGGGTGAAAGGCCAATCAAACTCCGTGATAGCTGGTTCTCCCCGAAATGCATTTAGGTGCAGCGTTGCGTGTTTCTTGCCGGAGGTAGAGCACTGGATGGCCTAGGGGGCCTACAAGCTTACTGAAGTCAGCCAAACTCCGAATGCCGGTAAGTGAGAGCGTGGCAGTGAGACTGCGGGGGATAAGCTTCGTAGTCGAGAGGGAAACAGCCCAGATCTCCAGCTAAGGCCCCTAAGCGTGTGCTAAGTGGGAAAGGATGTGGAGTCGCAGAGACAACCAGGAGGTTGGCTTAGAAGCAGCCACCCTTTAAAGAGTGCGTAATAGCTCACTGGTCAAGTGGTTCCGCGCCGACAATGTAGCGGGGCTCAAGTACACCGCCGAAGCTGAGGCATTCACACAGTTACTTTGGGGCATGTTCCTGCGGGGCATGTTTTGAGGGTGTGGATGGGTAGGGGAGCGTCGTTCAGCGGAGGAAGCCGCGGGGTAACCCAGTGGTGGACGCTGTGCGAGTGAGAATGCAGGCATGAGTAGCGAATGACGGGTGAGAAACCCGTCCGCCGGATGACCAAGGGTTCCTGGGCCAGGCTAATCCGCCCAGGGTGAGTCGGGACCTAAGGCGAGGCCGACAGGCGTAGTCGATGGATAACGGGTTGATATTCCCGTACCCGCGAAGGATCGTCCCTGATGAACCAACTTTGTGCTAACCACCCGAGCCGGCAGGCGTCTTCGGACAAGTGCTGGGGAGGCTGGGATCCCGGGTTGTAGTAGTCAAGCGATGGGGTGACGCAGGAAGGTAGCTTATCCCGGTGAATGGTGGTGCCGGGCCAAGGGTGTAGGGCGAAGCATTGGCAAATCCGTGCTTCATGAGTCTGAGACCTGATGGGGAGCCGTTGTGGTGAAGTGAGTGATCCTATGCTGCCGAGAAAAGCCTCTAGCGAGATCCGAGCGGCCCGTACCCTAAACCGACACAGGTGGTCAGGTAGAGAATACCGAGGCGATCGAGCGAACTGTGGTTAAGGAACTCGGCAAAATACCCCCGTAACTTCGGGAGAAGGGGGGCCGGAGACGTGATCCCACTTGCTGGGGGAGCGTTGTATGGCCGCAGAGACCAGGGGAAAGCGACTGTTTACTAAAAACACAGGTCCGTGCGAAGTCGTAAGACGATGTATACGGACTGACGCCTGCCCGGTGCTGGAACGTTAAGGGGACCGGTTAGTCCGTAAGGGCGAAGCTGAGAACTTAAGCGCCAGTAAACGGCGGTGGTAACTATAACCATCCTAAGGTAGCGAAATTCCTTGTCGGGTAAGTTCCGACCTGCACGAATGGCGTAACGACTTTCCTACTGTCTCAACCACAGGCTCGGCGAAATTGCACTACGAGTAAAGATGCTCGTTACGCGCGGCAGGACGGAAAGACCCCGGGACCTTTACTATAGCTTGGTATTGGTGTTCGATTCGGCTTGTGTAGGATAGGTGGGAGACTGTGAAGCGGGCACGCCAGTGTTCGTGGAGTCATCGTTGAAATACCACTCTGGTCGTATTGGATGTCTAACCCGGGCCCCTGATCGGGGTCGGGGACAGTGCCTGGTGGGTAGTTTAACTGGGGCGGTTGCCTCCTAAAATGTAACGGAGGCGCCCAAAGGTTCCCTCAGCCTGGTTGGCAATCAGGTGTTGAGTGCAAGTGCACAAGGGAGCTTGACTGTGAGACTGACAGGTCGAGCAGGAGCGAAAGCTGGGACTAGTGATCCGGCACTGGCTGGTGGAAGCGGTGTCGCTCAACGGATAAAAGGTACCCCGGGGATAACAGGCTGATCTTCCCCAAGAGTCCATATCGACGGGATGGTTTGGCACCTCGATGTCGGCTCGTCGCATCCTGGGGCTGGAGTAGGTCCCAAGGGTTGGGCTGTTCGCCCATTAAAGCGGTACGCGAGCTGGGTTTAGAACGTCGTGAGACAGTTCGGTCCCTATCCGCCGTGCGCGTTGGAGTCTTGAGAAGGGCTGTCCCTAGTACGAGAGGACCGGGACGGACGAACCTCTGGTGTGCCAGTTGTCCTGCCAAGGGCATGGCTGGTTGGCTACGTTCGGAAGGGATAACCGCTGAAAGCATCTAAGCGGGAAGCCTGCTTCGAGATGAGGTCTCCCACCACCTTCGAGTGGTTAAGGCCCCCGAGTAGACGATCGGGTTGATAGGCCGGATGTGGAAGCCTGGTAACAGGTGGAGCTGACCGGTACTAATAGGCCGAGGGCTTGCCCACAAAGCATAAACGTGAGTTTGTTGTAAGTAGTCGCATCCACTGTGTGGTTCCCAGACCACGAACAACCCGCCCCCTGTCACGGGGGCGCTGGGGTTCGTTGAGGTCTGATCGTGTTCCGGTGGTTATAGCGAGAAGGAAACGCCCGGTCCCATTCCGAACCCGGTAGCTAAGCTTCTCAGCGCCGATGGTACTGCACTGGTGATGGTGTGGGAGAGTAGGACGCCGCCGGGCTT
>NZ_VIRS01000075.1 GCF_006912135.1 Cryptosporangium phraense
CAGCCGCTCATATCGTCCAGCCTCCTGAAGTCTTCGGGGCCGTTCCCCGTGTGCCTTCAGCTTCCCCGGAACCCCTACCCCGCTCGATCGGCGCCACAACGCCGCGAACGTTCGGTTGCGAACACTCCACCCACTCGACGAAAGCCGCCGGCGCCAGCGACCGGAGCCGCGCCGCATAGGCCTCGATGTCCTGCGACGTAAGAACCGTGCGCCACTGCCCGAGCCCACCCGAGCGAAAGAACGCCCGCTTGTCGTCGAACAAGCCCAGTCGTTCGTCGGGGACAAGGTCGGCCGCTCGCGCGCGCATCCGAGAAAAGGTGGCGGCGGCCACCAGCGATTCCCACCGAGAACAAGGCACGCCGATCTCCAGGCGAGCGGCGATGCGCCGCATCTGACCGTCCAAATCACCGAGCAGATCGGCGTAGTGCAGCAGCACGACCGCAGGGTCGTCACGACGCTCCCAAGCCGAACAAAGATGCCCCACCACGCTGCGCAAGGAATCCAGATTAGAGACAGCCGGCCGGTCGTCGTAGATCCACCGCAGAACCCGCTCCCGCCGATCCGTCGGCGCCACTCGATCCGCCCCGGAAACCCCGAGCAGACCACGAATGCGATCCTCGTCGAGATTCGCGCGATGGTGATCCATCGACACCGCAACGTCCCGAGGATCCCGCCCGATCACCAGGTACGTCACCCCCGAAACCTCAGGCACCCCATCCAACGGCGTATGCGTCTTCAGAAACCGCCGATGACGCTGGGCAGCCACCACGGCGCACAGTTCGTCGAGCGGACGCAAGCGCATATCCACCCACGGCGACAGAGAAGTCAACGGCGCAGGCAGCTCCGGACTCCCGAAGATCAACAGCGCACAGATCATCTGCAGCCACGTGTTCCCGCACTTCGACGGCGCACTGATCACGACGTCACCCGAGCGCAGCTCCACCCGCTCCCACCGGCCGCTGTCGGTCAACCCACTGCGATAGACCTTCCCCATGCCCAGACGATGAACTGCGCCCTCCCCGGTTGTCAGTACTTCTGACAACCAACCGCGGAGGACCTCGATGAACAGCAACGAACAGCGCTGGGTGCTCGGCCTGAGCTCTCTGGGCTCGCTGATGGTGGCGCTCGACGCGCTGGTCGTCGCGGCCGCGCTGACGACGATCCGCCACGACCTCGGCGCGTCGATCGCGCAGTTGCAATGGACCGTGAACGCGTACAGCCTGAGCTTCGCGATGCTGATGATGGTCGCCGCGGTGCTGGGCGACCGATGGGGACGCCGACGGACGTTCGCGGCCGGCCTCGCCCTATTCTGCGCCGCGTCGGCCGCCTGCGCGCTGGCCCCGTCGGCGGCCTGGCTGATCGCGGCCCGCGCGGTGCAGGGCGTCGGCGCCGCGGTCGTGATGCCGCTGGCCGTCGGGTTGCTCGGGGCCGCCTTTCCGCCCGAGCGACGAGGCTGGGCCACCGGCATCTTCAGCGGCGTGACCGGCATCGCCGTGCTGAGCGGTCCCGCGGTCGGCGGCGCGGTCACCGAGGGCCTGGCCTGGCAGTGGATCTTCTGGATCAACGTGCCGGTCGGCCTCGTCGCCGTGCCGCTGGTGCTTCGGTTCGTGCCCGAGAGCCGGGGCACCGCCCGCCCGGTGGACGTCCGCGGGGCCGCGTTGATCAGCCTGGCCGTCCTCGGGTTGGTCTGGGGGGTCGTGCGCGGCGAGGCCGCGGGCTGGACCAGCGTCGAGGTCCTCGGCGCGCTGACCGGCGGCGCGGCGCTGGCACTGGCCTTCCTGGCCTGGGAGACGCGCGCGGCCGCGCCGCTGGTGCCGCTGTCACTGTTCCGGTCGCGGGTGTTCTCGGCCGGCAACGCAGCCGGCTTCCTCCTCACCGCCGCGCTCTACGGCGCGGTGTTCTTCATGGCCCAGTACATGCAGACCGCCTACGGCTCCGGCCCGTTCCGCGCCGGGCTCCAGCTTCTGCCCTGGACCGCGACGTTGTTCCTGGTGGCCCCGCTGGCCGGTCGGCTGGTCGACCGGATCGGGGAGCGTCCGCTGGTCGTGGGCGGTTTGCTGCTGCAGGCCATCGGACTGTTCTGGGTCAGCCGCGGCGCCGATCACTACTCCGCGCTCGTGCTGCCGCTCGTCGTCGCCGGCTGCGGCGTCTCGATGGCGATGCCCGCCGCGCAGAGCGTCAGCCTGAGCGCAGTGCCACGGCCGGCCGTCGGCCTGGCCTCGGGGATCTACAGCACGGCGCGGCAGCTCGGCGGGGTGGTCGGAGTCGTGGTCCTGTCCGCGGTCTTCGCCGCCGCAGGCGGCTACGGGTCCTTTTTGACGGCTTTCGGACGGGCGATCGCGGTCGGCGGCGTACTGTCGACGCTCGGCGCGCTGGCGGGTCTCGGCATCGCGACGCGCTCGGAGACCGGTGCGGCCCGGCCGGAGCTCGTCGAGGAGCGGGGATGAACCTGGAGGACGAGTTCGCGCAGTACCGCGGGGAGCTGATCGCGCACTGCTACCGGTTCCTCGGCTCGGTGCACGACGCGGAGGACGCGGTCCAGGAGACGTACCTGCGGGCCTGGCGCGGGCTGGCCGACTTCGAGCAGCGGTCGTCGTTACGGACCTGGCTCTACCGGATCGCCACCCGCGTGTGCCTGAACGTGCTGAAGCACAGCAGCCGGCGGCTCGTGCCCTCGGCGCTCGGTGCGCCGGGCACCGACCCGCACGATCTGACGTACGGGCTCGAGACGCGCTGGCTGGAGCCGTTCCCCGATCAGCTCGACCCGGCGCTGATCGTCGGGGCCCGGCAGAGCCTGCGGCTGGCGATGGTCGCGGCGCTCCAGCACCTGCCACCTCGTCAGCGTGCGGTGCTCATCCTGCGTGACGTCCTCGACTGGCGAACGTCGGAAGTGGCGGACCTGTTGGAGACGACGGCGGGGGCGGTCAACAGTTCGTTGCAGCGGGCGCGCGCGGAGCTCGCCCGGCGCGCGCCGGTCGAGGAGGAGCTGAGCGAGCCCGGCGAGCCGGCCCACCGGGCGCTGCTCGACCAGTACGCGAAGGCGTTGGAGACGGCCGACCTGGCCGCGCTGGAGAACCTGCTGACGCAGGACGTCCGGTGGGAGATGCCGCCGGTCGAGACCTGGTTCGAGGGCCGGGCGGCGGTGCTGGACCTGTTGCGGGTGAAGCTGTCGGGGCGACGGGTCCTGGTCGAGACGTCGGCGAACGGTCAGCCGGCCTTCGGCTGGTACGTGCGCCGGGCCGACGGCCGTCTTCATGCCCATTCGCTGCTGGTGCTGACCCTGGCGGCGGGCGGGGTGTCGGCGGTGATGGCGTTCCATCGGGCCGACCTGTTTCCGCTGTTCGGGCTGCCGCCGGTCAGGCCGTGAGCGGGGCCCGGCGGGCGAGGACCCGGCGGCGGGTGATACGCCAGCCCACTGCCCGGCGCTCGACGACGTCGTCGTAGACGACGCTGCCGGTGGTGCCGTCGGCCTGGACGCCGATGCCCTTGGAGCGGGCCTGGACGTGATCGTCGTCGAGCGCGGTGAGCACGGTGTTCGTGACGTGGTGGCCGACCGGATGGACGACGCCGGGGGCGGACTCGGCGTCGCGGAAGAGGCCCAGGCCGGTGACGGTGCCGAGCCCGAAGTCGGTGAGGTCGTGCACGACGTCCTCGGCGAAGACTTCGCCGATGCGGTCGAACTCGCCGGCGTCGACCAGGTGGCCGTGGCGGGCGATGAGTTCGGTGATGTCGAGGCGGTCCGCGGTGCTCAGTGGCATGGTCGCTCCTGTATCCGGGGAGTTCCCCGTTAGCGTAACGGGGAACTCCCCGTTTTGGAGGCGGAATCATGCGGGCGGATGCGGCGCGGAACGCGTCGGCGATCGTGGAGGCGGCCGGGGAGCTGTTCGCCGAACGCGGGCCGGACGTGCCGATCGACGAGGTCGCGCGGCGGGCCGGGGTGGGGAACGCGACCCTCTACCGGCACTTTCCGACCCGGAGCGACCTGCTGGTCGCGGTGTACGGCGGGCAGGTGGCTGAGCTCTGTCGGCAGGCCGATGACGACCTGTTCGAATGGTTGGACGCGTTCGTGGTGCACGTCTCGACCGCGCGGGGCCTCGCGCGCGCCATTACCGACAATCCGGACGGTCGGCGGAGCGCACTTTTCGAGGAGTGGCATGCGCTGATCACCGAGACCGCGGGGCGGTTGTTGGTGGGGGCGCAGGAGGCGGGTGAGGTGCGGGCCGACATCGGCGCCCGAGATCTGCTGGTCCTGCTCAGCGCCGTAACGGTAGCCAGCACCGACACCACGCACGCCCGCCTGCTTCTACGGATCCTCCGCGAGGGCTTGGACCACTGATCCCTCTGGACGCGGCAGCGAAGGTGAAGCAGCTCAGCCACTCATCTCGGGGTGGCTCGCGGTGCGGCGGTTCTCGATGATCGACTGGCTGCGCTGCATCCGGAGGCCGGCGTTAGCCAGGCACAACACGGCCATGACGACGGCCAGCAGCCAGAAGACCCAGTGCTCCCACTCGTAGTGCTCGAGCAGCTCCCACGTCTCCTTGAGCGCGATCAACAGTCCGCCGAGCCCGACGAGGCCCCAGCCGGTGGCCTTGTTCAGGTAGTCGACCGCGAGCTGGACCTGGGCCGGAGTGAGGCGGGAGAGCAGGAGCTCGCGGGCGGCCTTCTCGCGGCGGCGGTGCTTGATCCAGAGAACCGGCGGGAAGAGCCACCACCAGCCCGAGATCGGTGGGGGTGCGCCGTCGACACGGGAGTGCTCGATGTCCTCGGACAGTTTCTCGACGTCGTCGAGCTCGAGCTGCTGGTCGCTGAGCTCGATGGCGGCCTGGTACACCGGGCCGGCGACGAGTAGCCAGGCTCCGAGGAAGCCGCACCAGGCGATGAACGAGTCCACGGCGCGAGGCTACGAGATCCGCGGATCGCGGTCTGGTGCGGCCGTCGCCCTTCGGTTGCTCGGCGCGGGCTGGGTGGGTCCAACGGCAGCGGCCCGGAGCGGTCCGCTCCGGGCTCTTCGACGCCGAACAACTCAGCTGCAGTAGCTGTAGTCCCAGCAGTCGTTGTGGTGACGACGCTTGTGGTGGCGGCGACGCGGGCGGCAGTCGTAGTCGTACGAGTAGTTGTCGTTGCAGTAGTCGTACGAGTTGTCGTAG
>NZ_VIRS01000076.1 GCF_006912135.1 Cryptosporangium phraense
TCGGCTCCGCGAGCAGAACCTGCATCGCCGCCTGGCCGATCATTCCCTCGGCGGCCTGGCGGTGGCGACCACCTGTCCCGAAGCCGGCTACCGCACCGACGGTCCTGCCGGCGCGGTCTGGCGTCTGGCCGGTAACGGCCGACGCCGGGAAACGCTGGCCGAACTCCCCAGCCGGCACGGACACCCAGGTCCCCTCACGCCAGGCGTCCCGCAGCCGGACGAGCATCCGCTGCGGCTGCTGCACGAACCGTCCTAGCGATTCACCGCCCAACAGCCGAACAGCGGTCCGATCGACGGGGGTCGTAACAGCGACATCGCCCCAGCTCAGCGCTACACACCGGACCACTGAACCAGGCCGAGACCTGTTGGGTCGATCGTCCACGCTGAAGGCTCATTCACAACCACCCCATGCTCCACCCCGGGCCTGAGCGGCCCGACGACCGCGGTCGCAACCGCCCACCCGCTGCTCCTGCAGCCGGTCGGCCTGCGCCACCCGTCGACGCTCACCCACCGCACCACCTACCAGCGGCATTCAAATGCCGCACCTCGGGCCCCTGCCCGCTTCAGCGCCGACCAGCCGATTCCTGACTGCTTCGTAGCGCTGCTACCCACGCCTGCCTCGGTCCTGAGGCCTCTCGGCGTGCCCGCGAACGCCTGACTTCCTGAAGGAGGAAGCCCGTGTCCACGATGTCCCTGACCCTGGTCGGTCTCTCCCGGATCACCTCCCTCGAGACGTGCACGGCCATGGCCGAGGTCCGCGTCGCTGCGACCCCGCTGACCCTGCACGGCAGCACACCGCACTTCCTCACCACCGTCCGCGAGGGCCGCGGGCTGCGCGCACACAGCAGGCAGGAGCTCACCGTCGGCGGGCCGCTCGACCAGCTGGACCTGGCCGACATGCGGCAGCTGGCCTACCAGGCGTACTCCTACCGGTGGGCGATCTGGAACAGCGTCGTGGCCGGCACCCGGCCCGCGCTGCCGTGGTGGACGTTCCTCCAGCGGCACGACTCCGCCCCCGACCGGTACCCGCTTGCCCGGGCCCAGCAGGACTACCTGGCCCAGCAGCAGATCCTGCTCATGACCGCCTACAACGCCCTCCCGCACCGGGCGCTGGACCTGCCGACCAGCCATCTCGAGGCGCTGCAGCTCGGCGCCCAGGGCTACGCCCATTTCGGGTGGCTCTCCGCGGTTCCCGGTGATCGGATGCTCTGTCCCGACGGCACTTACCTGGAGGGAGACGACGGCCGGCTCTCCGCGCGGCTGGCGTATCTGTCCGAGGCCAATGCGCGGATCGATGCGCTCACCGAGCAGCACTCGCTCGTCGCTCTCCTCACCGACTGACGACCCGCCGCTCCTCCAGCGGCCATCCCACGCGGGCGTACCGGAATACATCCGGAACGCCCGCTCCGTCATGCGCCGAATCCCTGGCTACCCGAAAGGATCCCCGACCCATGACCATCCCTCGTCCCATTCCACCCCCGCTGGCATTCAGACTCATCCCGTTACTGATCGAGCCCACTCTCATCGGCTTGCTCCTCGCCGGCCGCGCGTTCCCCGCCGCGCTCGTCTGCATTGGTCTGCTGCCGGTCTTCAGCGTCGTGCAGCTGCGGACTCTGCGCCGGCTCGACGAATTTCGCGGGCGCGTGGACGCGCTGGAGAGCGAGCTCGCCGACGCCTACACCGATCCGGTCACCGGTCTCTACGCCCGATCGGTCGCCGAGCAATACCTGGCAGACCGGACGGGCTCGGTGCTGACGGTTGCGGTCGTCGACGTGGACGACTTGCACGGTATCAACGCCACTTACGGCCATGAAGGCGGCGACGTCTACCTGGCGACGATCGCCCAGCGACTCAAGACCGTCGCCGGCGGACAGCTCGCTGCACGGCTCGGTGGCGACGAGTTCGTTCTCGTCACCGACGAAGGCCCGCATGCGCTCGCGCGCGCCATCAGCCAGATCTGCGAGCCTCCAGCGCGCGTTGGCAGTGCACGCGTGCCGATCCGCGTGAGCGTCGGCATCACTCACACCAGCGGCGGCGACTCGTCGACCGCTCTCGGGCAGGCCGACCGAGCGATGTTCACCGCCAAACGGCGCGGCGGCGGTGTCCAGATCTACGACCCCGGCCGCGACGGCCACGCCAGCCCGTCCGAAGCCCGCCCGGCGTCGCGTCGCCGCGACTCCCCGCCAGCCCGTCACTGCGTCGCCGAGTGATAGCGCGGCCCCGATACGACGCAGCCGACTCCAACCCTTGCGTCACCCTCGAAAGGAGCTGAGTGCCGTGTGCACTTCCCCCGTCCCCGTGATGGTCCTCCGCTGCCTGTACCTTCGCGCCGGCGCGAAACTGAACACACAGAACGCCGCCGTAGTGATTCGGCGGCTCTGCCAGAGCGCAACCGTCGATGAGCTCCACACGCTGCTGAGCCGCAATCTGATCGCGGCTGCTCTGCCCGACGCCGTCTCCGCCTGGACCGAAGTCCACATAGCCGGCCACGCCTCTGAGCTCCGCACCGTCGCAGAGGAGACGCTCCTATCCGGTCTCGACCGCCTGGCGGACTCCCTGACCCGGGAAGACGTCAATCGCTTCAGCTTCGGCCCGCCCGAACCTTTCGGCGTCACGTGCTACTCCACCGGTGGCTTGAGCATCGGTGAGCCACCGACGATCTCTTACAGCGACTGGGATCTCATCCTCGGCGACGACGTCTACCCCGCTACTTGGGCGGAGCAAATCGCCGCGGCCTCGGGGATCCTCACGCTCGATGGCAACGGCCCGGTCATGGCCATATGCATGTTGCGAGTCAGGGAGTGACCAGCCGCCGGCCGCTGTCGCGCGGGCCGCCGCATGACGTCCGCTCCGACCCTCTCGTTTTGGCCGTCGCTCGGCCACCTCCGCGCGGAATCCGCGCGCACCCGGGCGCGGCCGTCTGCCGTGCCCGATCTTCCACGTCCGAAGAAAGGGATCTCGCAATGTACGAGCACCACAGCCGACGCCTCCCCAGCGGACCCCGGCTCGCCGCACCATCCGTCGCGATCGTCGGAGGAAGCCTCGTCGGCCCTGCGGTGGAACTCTGCCTACGCCGCTTGGGCATCGCCGATGTCGTCACCTACGAGGCGCTACCGGCCGCGCTCTCCCAGAGCGGCGGCGTCATGGGTCTGCGGCACGACACGATCAACCTGCTCGCCGCGCTCGGTGTCGACGTCGACGCGATCACCGCTCTCAGCGACAGCGCCGTGCACGCTTACGACCTGACTGCCGACGGCCCCGTCGAACGTGGCTCCTCCCTGTTCCCTGGCGTCGTCACCTCCTGGGACGCTCTCCACGGCGAACTGCGAAGGCTCTGCGATGTGCGCACCAGCCACCGCCTGACCGCCCTCGACGAGGTCGACGGCCGCTGGCGCCTCCGCTTCGCCAACCAGCCCGACGCCTTCGCCGACGTTGTGCTCTTCGCCGACGGCCGACACTCCACCGGCCGGGCCCTACTCGACCCGACCCGGCCGCTGCACTACAACGGCTACATCGTCTGGCGCGGCCTCGCGCCCGCGCCGACGCCGTTCCCTCGCGGATTCGAGCGCTACTACGACGCCGCCCACGGCCGCCTGTTTTCCCGCACCGCACCGCTTCGGCAATCCGGGCTCTGCTACTGGGAGCTCAGCCACGAACTGCCCGCGCGCATCTACACCGAGATCGCCGGGGCTGGCCCCACCGAGCGGGCGTTCATCCTCCCCGACCGCATCGACGACCACGCGCGCGCCGCGATCCGCGAAGCCGCCCGGTACCTGCCCGGTAGCTTCGCTGACCTGATCGAGCAGTCCGAAGTTGCTGGAATCCCGGTCAACGACGGCGCAATGCCCACCCGCGCGGTCTTCCCTCGAAGCAGCGCGAACAGCCCGATCGCCGTGCTGCTCGGAGACGCGCTTCTACCTGTGCGGCTCCAGGTCGGGGCCGGGCTCAACCAGGGCCTCAGGCAGGCCACCGAACTCGCCGATGCGCTGATCGCACGCGACCGCGTCGAACAACTCGACCGCTGGGAAGGGAACACCCTGGGCCGGCTCGCGCGCTGGGTCGAGCAGGGACGGTCGCGCGCGCATCGCACCAACCTCGGTGTCTACCAGCCCGTCCGTCCGGGCCGCACCACCGCGCCGCTCGGCGACCAGTGGTCGGAGCCGGAGTGGGTGACGGCATGACCATCCCGAACCCCGGCGTTCCCACGGGCGAGCTGCGCGCCGCACTGCAGAAGATCATCTTCCTGCGGCTGACCGAAGCCCACGCCTCCGGCTTCGCCGCGAACACGATCGTCGCGGCCCAGTTCTGGGGCAGCGGAAAG
>NZ_VIRS01000077.1 GCF_006912135.1 Cryptosporangium phraense
GGCGGATTCAACCGATCAACGCAACACGGGGCGGGGCTCCTGATCGGAGAGTAGTCGGTCGAGTGATTCGGCTGGGGTCCGCCAGCCAAGCCGCTTCCGCGGCCGGTTGTTCAGCTGCGCAGCGACGAATTCGAGGTAGTCGCGGTGATAGCCGGACAGATCGGTGCCCTTGGGAAAGTACTGCCGCAGCAGCCCGTTGGTGTTCTCATTGATCGCGCGTTGCCAGGGCGAGTGCGGGTCGCAGAAGAAGATCTCGAGCTGGGCGGCTACCGCGATCGCCGCGTGGTTGGCCATTTCTTGGCCTTGGTCCCAGGTCAGGGTGCGTCGCAGAGTCTGCGGCAGCCTACTCATCACCTCGAGCATCGCTGCTTGGACGTCGTCGGCGCGGTGACTGTCGGGCAGGTGCAGGAGCATGACGTAACCGGTGGAACGCTCGACGAGAGTTCCGATCGCGGACTTGTTCTCCGCGCCGGTGATGAGATCTCCCTCCCAATGGCCTGGAACCGCCCGATCGAGAACTTCTGGTGGGCGGTGGGCGATGTTGACCATGCCGGCCAGGCGCCCGCGACGGTCGGCGGTGCGCCGGGGCTTGCGTAATGCCCGGCCGGTGCGCAGACATTTGACCAGCTCGCGCCGCAGGCCGCCGCGGCCCTGCACGTAGAGGCTGCGGTAGATGGTTTCGTGACTCACACGCATGCTCGTGTCGTCGGGAAACAGCAGAACGAGCCGCCGGCTGATCTGTTCGGGGCTGTCCTTGGCATGCAGCCGATTCTGCACATGCTCACGCAGCCTGTCTTCACACGCGAGTCTGCGCGTTTTCGGACGCCGGGAACGCTGGTCGGCCAGCGTCTGGGCGACCGTCGCCCGGTAACCGGACTTTCGGCGGACAGTCCCGCGGCGCAGCTCGCGACTCACCGTCGACGGCGATCGATCAATCGCCCGCGCGATCGCGCGAACCCCCTCACCAGCCGCGTTGCGGCAGGCGATCTCCTCTCGTTCCCGCAGGGTCAGGCGCCGCGCGCCCACGACGGACTCGTCTGCCGGAAACGGCGCGGGCATCACGCCGCCAACGTGCCGGAACCAGCGCCACGCGACAGTCTTCGACACGCCGATCGACGCGGCTGCGTCGGCGATGACCATCCCCGACCGCACCGCTGACCAGAACTCGCGCTGGACCGCTACCGGAATCGCCGGTCGTCCACCAATACCCATGCAGCACCTCTATAGATCGAGGTGTTGCATTGATCGGTTGAATCCGCCCC
>NZ_VIRS01000078.1 GCF_006912135.1 Cryptosporangium phraense
CCCGGTGTCAGGTCGTCGTTGCAACAGGTGGGTTTTGTGGTGAGTTTAGGAGTTCGGTGAGTTTCTCGTGGGGGGTGGCCCAGCCGAGGGTTTGACGGGGTCGGCTGTTGAGTTTCGCGGCGATGGTGGCGAGGTGGTGGGGGGTGTGGATCGACAGGTCGCTGCCTTTGGGGAAGTACTGGCGCAGCAGCCCGTTGGTGTTTTCGTTGGAGCCGCGTTGCCAGGGTGAGTGCGGGTCGCAGAAGTAGATGTCCAGGTCGGTGGCGAGGGTGATGTCGCGGTGCAGGGCCATCTCCGAGCCGCGGTCCCAGGCCAGCGAACGGCGCAGATGCTCAGGTAGCGCCTGGATGGCGGGGATCATGGCGTCACGGACGGTGGGCGCGGTGTGATCGGCGGGCAGGTGCAGCAGGATCGTGAACCGGGTGGTGCGCTCCACCAGGGTCCCGATCGCGGACTTGCTGTCCTGACCGACGATCAGATCGCCTTCCCAATGGCCCGGGACGGCCCGGTCGGCGGCCTCGGCGGGACGGGCGCTGATCGGGATCGGGCCGGGGATCGGCCCGGTGGTTTTGCTCGCGGCTTCGGCGCGGGCCCTCGCGCGAGGCTTGCGCAACGACCGGCCGGTCCGCAGATGCCCCGTCAGTTCCCGGGCCAACCCACCGCGGGTCTGCACGAACAAGGACTGATAGATCGTCTCGTGGGACACCCGCATCTCCGGCCGGTCGCAGAACGCCTCGGCCAGCCTGCCCTGGATCTGCCGCGGGCTCCAGTCCTGTTGCAGCCCGGCGACCACGAACGCCGCCAGCTCGTCACACCCGACCAGCTTGCGGACTTGCGGGCGTCGGGCCCGAGCATCGGCCTGAGCCTGGGCGTGCAACGCCCGATACCGCCGGACCCGCCGGCCCGGCCGCGGATCGGACTGGTTACGCGTCAGCTCCCGGCCGATCGTCGACCGATCACGGCCCAGCACCCGGCCGATCTGCGCCCGGGACTGCCCGGCCGCGAACAACACCGCGATCTCTTCCCGTTCCGCCAACGACAACCGCCGGCCCGTCACCGGCTTGCGCGTCAC
>NZ_VIRS01000079.1 GCF_006912135.1 Cryptosporangium phraense
CTAGGGCCTGTCCTGCGAATCACGTCAGCCAGATCAGCGTCGCGGCGAGAGTGAGTAAGGATCGGTAGAGCACGGCGCGTTTGGCATACCGAGTGGCGATCGCGCGGAACTGTTTGAGCCGGTTGAAGCAGCGTTCGACGAGGTTGCGCTGTCGGTAGATGACCGGGTCGAAGACCGGGGGCCGGCCTCCGGCCGAGCCCTTCGCGGCCCGCCGCGCGACCTGATCGGACCGCTCCGGGATCGTCGCGGCGATCTTGCGGCGCCGCAGCGCGGCGCGGGTCGAGGGATGGGAGTAGGCCTTGTCGGCCACGACCCGCTCCGGTCGTTTCCGCGGCCGGCCGGGCCCTAGCCGAGGCACCGACACCTCGTCCAGCAACGGCAGGAGCTGCGGGTTGTCTCCGGCCTGCCCGGCGGTCAGCCGGACGGCCATCGGCCGTCCCCGCCCATCAACCGCGAGGTGGATCTTGCTGCTCAGCCCGCCCCGGGACCGCCCGATCGCCTCACCCTCGACCGCAGCGACCGCGACGCCCGCACGCGCGGCACCGCGCTGATCGGCGGAGCCCCTTTTTTCGCCGCCCGGGGCCTGCGGGCCCCGGCGGCGTGCTGATGCGCCCGAACGACGCTGGAATCAACGTGGAAGGTCCACTCGATCTCCCCGACCGCGTCGTCGTGGACCTGGACATGTTCCAGGATCCGGTCCCAAGTTCCGTCGGCGGTCCAGCGGCGCAGCCGCTCATGGGCGGTCTTCCAGGACCCATATCTGTCGGGGATATCGCGCCACGGCGCGCCCGTGCGCAGCTTCCACACGATCGCGTTCAGAACCTGCCGGTGATCTTTCCACCGACCACCCCGACCCGCGCTGACCGGCAACAACGGCGCGATCCGCTCCCACGCCGCCTCCGTGACCTCGTCCCGACGAACCACCCGAGCATCCAACCAGGCCGGTCACCGATTCACAGGACAGGCCCTAG
>NZ_VIRS01000080.1 GCF_006912135.1 Cryptosporangium phraense
GGGCTGACTCGTAACCACGGTCGTTCTTGGTCGTTGGGTGCCGCGTGGTGGTGTTGTCGGCGTCGCGGACCGAACTGATCCCGGTCTTCACCGGCCTGTCCGAACGGCAGTTCCGACGTCTTGTCGCGACCGTGGCCCGCCGCGGCGGCGCCGAGGTCGCGGACCGCCGGCCCGGCCGGCCGTGGTGTCTGCCGCTGGCCGACCGGGTGCTGCTGGTCGCGGTCTACTACCGAACCAATTTGACGATGCGGCAGGTCGCGCCCCTGTTCGGAATCAAGCAGGCCGCGGTGCACCGCATCATCGACCGGCTCGCCTCGTTCCTCGCCCTCTCCCCGGTGGTCCGCCGGCACTCACCCGAGAAGGTCCTGATCGTCGACGGGACCCTCGTCCCGGTCCGCGACCAGGACCTCACCGCACGGTCGAAGAACTACCGCTACTCGGTGAACGTGCAGGTCGTCATCGACGCCGACACTCAACTCGTGGTCGCGGTCGGTGACCCGGTGGCGGGCAACCGCAACGACTGCACCCCCTGTGAGGACTCCGGCGCAGCGTGGGCGACCCGCGGCGCGACCGTGATCGCTGACGGCGCCTACCGCGGGCCCCGCTGCACCGGAGTCGTCATCCCGCACCGCCGCAACCGCGACAAGAGCCCGCTGCCGGACTGGAAAGAAGACCACAACCGGTCTCACCGTCACGTCCGAGCCCGCATCGAACACGTCCTGGCCCGGATGAAGAATTGGACGATCCTGCGTGACTGCCGCCGCCGCGGCCCCGGGGCCGCACACGCCGTGCGTGGGATCGCGTACATGCACAACCTCGCCGCGACCATCTGACCTCAGACCGGGCCCGGCCACCGCCGACCGAACCGAGTTACGAGGCAGCCCTTAG
>NZ_VIRS01000081.1 GCF_006912135.1 Cryptosporangium phraense
TCGAGGAGGCTCATGCGTCGGGCCGGATCGTGACGTGGTCGGGCTCGAGTGCGAGCCGGACCCGGCGGGTGAGGTTGAGGGCTTCGCGGTAGTCGCGGGGGATCTGGACGCGTCCGGCGCGGTCCATGACCGCGTACTCCTCGGCGATCAGTTGCTCGCCGTCGCTGCGCCGGAGGACCTCGCTGCTGGTGCGTCCGTCGCGGATCGCGACGGTCCGCTCGACCTGCCCGCTGACCGCGGGGTCGTGGGTGACGACCACGATCGTGACGCCCAGATCCCGGTTGACGTCGCGCAGCGCGCCGAACACTTCGGCCGACGTGGTGGTGTCGAGTTCGCCGGTCGGTTCGTCGGCGAACAGCACCTCGGGCTCGTTCGCGATCGCGACCGCGATCGCGACGCGCTGCTGCTGCCCGCCCGAGAGCTCTCCGGGGCGCCGGTTCGCGCAGTCGGCGACCCCGAGCGCGTCCAGGAGTTCCAGGCTGCGGGCCTTGCGCGTCTTCGACGGCGTCCGGGCCGCGGTCATCGGCAGGTCGACCATCTGCCGGGCGGTCAGGTACGACACCAGGTTGGCCGCGGTCTGCTGCCGGACGAAGCCCACCGTGTGCCGCCGGTACTCGACGCGGTCCTTGCGGGACATCGCGAGCAGGTCCCATTGGTCGACCCGGGCCCGCCCGGCGGTCGGGGCGTCGATACCGGCCAGGATCGAGAGCAGCGTCGACTTCCCCGACCCGGACGCGCCGACGATCGCCACCATCTCGCCCCGGTTCACCAGCAGGTCCAGACCCTGCAGGGCCTGCACCTCGACCGGCCCGGACTGGTAGATGCGCACCAGGCTCTCGCACACGATCAGCGCGTCGGC
>NZ_VIRS01000082.1 GCF_006912135.1 Cryptosporangium phraense
GGCGGTGGTCAGCGGCGGCGACGTGAATCAGTACGTGGCCGCGGTGCGGCAGGTCGACGGCGTGACCGGCGCGGCCGTGGCCGACCGGAAGGGCGGTACGGCGCTGGTGAACATCACCTATGCCGGTGACCCGATCTCGGCCGAGTCCCGCGAGTTGGTGTCCCGGATCCGGGCCGTGCCGTTCTCCGGGGACGTACTCGTCGGCGGGCAGACCGCCGCGCTGGCCGATCAGCTGCAGACGGTGGGTGACCGGTTGCCGTGGATGGCGTTGATCGTGGTCGCGGCCACGTTCGTGTTGCTGTTCCTGGCGTTCGGGTCGCTGGTGCTGCCGCTGAAGGCGATCGTGATGAACGTGTTGTCGCTGGGGGCCTCGTTCGGGGCGTTGGTGTTGATCTTCCAGGACGGGCACCTGTCGGGGTTGTTGAACTTCACTTCGACCGGGACGTTGGAGGCGACGCAGCCGATCCTGGTTCTGGCGATCGTGTTCGGGCTGTCGATGGACTACGAGGTGTTCCTGATGTCGCGGATCCGGGAGGAGTACGACCGGACCGGGGACAACACCCAGGCGGTGGCGGTGGGTCTGCAGCGTTCCGGTCGGATCATCACCAGCGCCGCTCTGCTGATCCTGGTGGTGATCGGGTTGTTCTCGATCTCGGGGATCACGTTCATCAAGTTGATCGGGGTGGCGATGCTGATCGCGGTGCTGGTGGACGCGACGATCGTGCGGGCGTTGCTGGTGCCGGCCACGATGCGGCTGCTGGGCGACGCCAACTGGTGGGCGCCGGGGCCGTTGAAGAGGTTCTACGCCCGCTACGGCATCCACGA
>NZ_VIRS01000083.1 GCF_006912135.1 Cryptosporangium phraense
GGGCTCAGAACCCCGGAAAGTCGTCAGCCCCCGTCAGCTCACTCGGGTGGTGGCGGCCGTGTCCGGTGTTCCGTCGTAGTTGGTGTCGGCTACGGCGGTGTCGGTGTAGCCGTCTCCGTCGGTGTCGGTGGAGGCGTAGTCGATCTGGCCGTCGTAGTTGGTGTCGGCGACGTAGGTGTCGGCTTGGCCGTCGTAGTTGGTGTCGACGACGGCGTGGTCGATGCTGCCGTCCTGGTTGGCGTCGACGCCGGTCCAGTCGACGGTGTCGTCGTCGTTGGTGTCGCCGGCGGCGCGGTCGAGGATGCCGTCGCCGGTGGTGTCTTTCCAGTAGGTGTCGGCGTCGCCGTCGTAGTCGTCGTCGTAGGTGGCGTCGTCGACGATGCCGTCGTGGTTGTAGTCGTGGGCGACGAAGTCGATGACGCCGTCGTTGTTCTGGTCGGCGGTGATGGTGACGCTGCCGTCGGCGTTTTCCGAGTAGTTGACATCGTCGTAGTGGCCGTCGCCGTCGACGTCGACGTTGGTCTCGTAGTCGCTCAT
>NZ_VIRS01000084.1 GCF_006912135.1 Cryptosporangium phraense
ACGGCCCGCTGTGACGTGCGGGTCATGAGCAGCGTGCAGGTGCCGAGCAGTGTGCTGCCGAGTGTGAGGACGACGAGCAGGCAGACGAGCAGCGGCCACTGCGCCCGGGCGCGCCGCAGGAGTAGAGCGGTCACGCGGTCAGCTGTCCGTCGGCGAGGTGAAGAACCCGGTCGGCGAGCGCCATCATGACCGGGTCGTGGGTGGCGACGAGCGCGGTGACGCCTTCGGTTTCGACGATTCCGCGGAGCAGGGCCATGACGGCGAGGCCGGTTTCGGCGTCGAGTTGGCCGGTGGGTTCGTCGGCGATGAGCAGGCGGGGTGAGGCGGCGAGGGCGCGGGCGATGGCGACGCGTTGTTGTTGGCCGCCGGAGAGTTCGCCGGGGCGTTGGTGGGCGTGGTCGGCCAGGCCGACGAGTTCGAGCAGCAGTTGAACCCGTTTCTCGCG
>NZ_VIRS01000085.1 GCF_006912135.1 Cryptosporangium phraense
TTCACCCGGAGACACCCGGGCCAGTCGCAGCGGCACCCCGATGTTCTCGGCCGCCGAGAGCACCGGGATCAGCCCGAACGTCTGGAACACGTACGAGACCTTCTCCCGCCGTAACTGCGACAGGCCGTCCTCGTCGAGTGCGGTCACCTCGGTGCCGTCGATCGTGACGGTTCCGTCGTCCGGCCGGTCGAGGCCGCCGATGACGTTGAGCAGCGACGTCTTCCCGGATCCCGATCGGCCTTCGAGCGCGACCATCGTGCCGGCCTCCACGTCCAACGAGATGTCCCGCAGGGCGTGCACGTCGCCGAAGCTTCGATCGACGTGGCGCACC
>NZ_VIRS01000086.1 GCF_006912135.1 Cryptosporangium phraense
GTCGGCGGGGGAGACCCGGGCCAGGCGCAGCGGCACGCCGATGTTCTCGGCCGCGGAGAGGACGGGGATGAGCCCGAAGGTCTGGAAGACGTAGGAGACCTTGTCCCGGCGTAGCTGGGAGAGGCCGTCCTCATCGAGTGCGGTGACCTCGGTGCTGTCGATCGTGACGGTTCCGTCGTCCGGCCGGTCGAGGCCGCCGATGACGTTGAGCAGCGAGGTTTTCCCGGAGCCCGACCGGCCGACGAGCGCGACCATCGTGCCGGCCTCGACGTCCAACGAGATGTTCCGCAGGGCGCGGACGTCGCCGAAGCGGCGATCGACGTGGCGCACT
>NZ_VIRS01000087.1 GCF_006912135.1 Cryptosporangium phraense
AAACAGAGCGAATTTGGTTCTGGGAATCGGTTCGGGTAGGCTTGAAAAGCCCCAGTGAGGCCCTGGCGGGCGGAGTTGGTGCGCGTGTGTTGTTTGAGAACTCAACAGTGTGTTTGAAAGTTAGTGCCAAGTGTTTTACCTCGTGCCCACGGTTGTGGGTTCAAGGTTCCTTTGGTTGCACACTTTCTTCGGAAAGGTGTGCTGCCGGGTTTTGATTCTCGATAAGGGTATAAGCACAGTGCCTTCGCCGGCCGTGCTTATGTTGAT